>DASSEC010000001.1:0-15855 GCA_035696685.1 Candidatus Limnocylindria bacterium
GGTGACCGACCGGGAGCTGCACAAGCTCGGTGAGGTGCTGCGCACCGCCCGGGAGGCCAAGGGCGTGGACCTGGCCCGGGTGGAGCGCGACACGAAGATCCGGGCGCGTTACCTGACCGCGCTCGAGGGAGGGGACTACGCCGAGCTGCCAGGCCCGGTGTACACCAAGGGGTTCCTGCGCAACTACGGCGCGTACCTGGGACTGGACAGCGAATACCTGGTCGATCTCTACCGGCTGGAGAGCGCACAGCCGGTCACCGAGAAGCCGAGCATGCCGGTGCCGCCCCGCCCCATCGCGACGCGCCGCCGCCGGCTGGTGGTCACGCCGGGCACTGTGGTGTGGGCGCTGCTGACCGTGGGCGTGGCGGCCTTCGTCATCTACTTCGTCAGCGAGTTCATGACGTTTGCGCGAGTCCCGGACCTGCGCATCACCGATCCGGCCAGCGGCAACGTCGCCGGTTACCAGCAGATGCAGTACCGCATCGTGGGCATCACCGAACCGAACTCGCACGTCACCGTCAAGGGCCTCCGCGAGAACCCGTCCACCACGGCGGACGAAACCGGCAATTTCGCCATCGTGGTGGCGCTGGTTCCGGGCTCGAACGTGATCACGCTGACCGCCAATGACCCGCTCACTGGCCGGAACAGTCGAGAGGTGAGCGTCACGATCGTGGTCGGCAGCGGTGGTCCGTCCGCCTCGCCCGGCGGGGGAGTGGTTGTCACGGCACCGGCGGACCGCGTCACGCTGCGCGGAACGGTCGCCATACGCGGCACCGCGCCCCCAGCCGCCAAGCTGACGCTGTCGGCCAAGCTGGTCGATGCCGCGGCATCGAGCATCCGCATCGAGTCGCTGGCGGGCGACCAGGTGCGCATCCCGCGCCGGAATCCGGCCGCGCCCGAACCGCAGACGATCACCACCTCCGATTCCGGCGCGTTCTCCGGCTCCCTTGCGCTGGCGCCGGGCACCTGGGATCTGCAGCTCACGCTCGCGGGCGCCTCCGAGCCGGTGACGCGGCGGGTCACCGTGCAACCTGCCGCCGGGCTCCACGGCATCCTCCGCATTCGCGGTGGAACCTCGTACCTGGAGATCGACGAGGACGGCGCGCCGAAGAAGGACGTGTCCGGCCAGAATGCGGATTCCGGCACTCGCGTGGAACTGTCCGCTCGCGAAGCGCTGCGCATCCGCGTCGGCAATGCGGGCGCAGTCCGGCTGGTCATCAACGGCATCGACCTCGGGCCCATGGGCGATTCCGGCCGGGTCGTCGAGTGGCGCATCACGCGGCGCTGACGGGCAAGATAGGCACGACAGGCAGCAGGGAGGATTTGGCGAATGGCCGATGCATCCTTCGACGTGGTCAGTGACTTCGACCAGCAGGAGCTGGTGAACGCCCTGGACCAGGTACGTCGCGAGGTGGCTACGCGCTACGACTTCAAGGGCGCGCACGTCAGCCTCGAGCTCGGCAAGGACGAGGTCGTCCTGCAGGCCGACGACGAGTACCGGGCCACCGCGGTGAAGGATCTGCTGCAGTCGAAGGCGGTGCGCCGCGGCCTGTCGCTGAAGATCTTCGATTGGGGCAAGGTCGAGCCCGCCGGCGGCGGCACGGTGCGGCAGCACATTGGCCTCAAGCGTGGGCTGAGCAGCGAGCAGGCGAAGGAGATCAGCAAGATCGTGCGGGACCGCTTCCCGAAGGTGAAGCCGGCGATCCAGGGCGACGCGGTGCGCGTTTCCGGCAAGAGCCGGGACGAGCTGCAGGCGGTGATCGGCCACCTGCGTGGACTGGACTACCCCGTCGCGCTGCAGTTCGAGAATTACCGGTGAGTCACCGATGAGCGGTGGTCCGTCGGAGTCGGAGCTTGCCGACGTCGCCCTGCGGCTGGGGGAGGCGCTGCGCGCGGCGGGTTGGCGCCTGGCCACGGCAGAGTCGTCGACCGGCGGGCTGATCGGCCATTCCATCACCATGATCCCGGGCTCCTCCGACTACTACCCGGGAGGGGTGATCAGCTACTCCAACCGCGCGAAGGAGGTGGAGCTGGGCGTGCCGGCCGCCATGTTGGATGCGCACGGCGCCGTGTCCGAGGAGGTGGCCATGGCCATGGCCGAGGGCGTGCGCGAGCGGTTCCACACCGAACTGGGCATCGCGGTCACCGGGGTGGCCGGGCCTGATGGCGGCAGCGACGCGAAGCCGGTCGGGACGCATTGGATCGGGGTCGCGCTGCGCGGCCACCCATCGCGCGCGGAGCACCGGCTGTTCGCGCACGACCGTGAGGGGAACAAGGCGGCGGCCGCGCTGGCGGCGCTCGAGCTGGGCCTGGCCGAGGTCATCGCCGCCTCGCCCGCTCACTGACGGCCCGCGGCGGATGGTGACGCCCGGCGAGCGGATTCACGTCATCGGGATCGCCGGGTCCGGCGCTGCCGGCGTGGCGCTACTCATGCAGCACGCCGGGATGAAGGTCGACGGGTGTGACGCCGACACGCCATCGCCGTACACCCCGCCGCTCGAGGCGGCCGGTATCCGCGTGGCCTCGGGACATGACCCGGCGCACCTGGTGGGCGTGCAGCGGGTCGCCATTACGCCGGCGCTGCGGGCCGTGCCCCATCTGTCGGAGCTCGTCGCCGCCCAGGACCAGGGGCTGCCCGTCGTTACCTGGCAGCAGGTGCTGGGGGAGCTGATGGCGGCCGAAGGCCGCATCGGCCTTGCTGTCACCGGCACGCATGGCAAGTCGACCACGACCGCCCTGCTGGGCCACCTCCTGATCACCGCGGGGCTGGATCCCACGGTGGAGGTCGGCGCGTTCATCCAGGGCTGGGGTGCGACCGTGCGCCCGGGCCGCGGGGCGCCCTTCCTGGTCGAGGCGGACGAGTTCGGGGACAACTTCCTCAACTACCACCCGGCGGGCGCGATCGTGACGAACGTGGAGATGGATCACCCGGACTACTTCGCCGATCGCGAGGCGGTGCTGGCCTCCATGGAGCGATTCGTGCGCGGGATGGTGCCGCACGCCGCGCTGGGCGGGAGCCTGCTGCTCACCACGGCCGGCGACCTGGGCTCGCGTGACCTGCTGGCGCGCCTGGATGGGTGGGACGGTCGCGTCATTCGCTACGGCCCGGGCGGCGAAGTCCAGGCGACGGACGTGCAGCTCGAGCCGGGGGGATCGCGCTTCCGCCTATTCGAACACCCGTTCGATTCCACACTGGCAGGCCAGCACAACGTGCTGAATGCCACGGCCGCGTTGATCATGGCTCGGGAGCTCGGCGCGCCTCTTGACGCGCTGGCGGAGGGCCTGCGCACGTTCCCGGGAGCCGGACGGCGGCTGGAGCTGATCGCGGATACTGCCGGCGTGATCGTCTTCGATGACTACGGGCATCATCCGACCGAGGTCCGCGCGACGATCGCCGCGGCACGCCAGCGGGTGGGGGAGCGACGCCTGTGGGCGGTCTTCGAGCCGCACATGTATTCCCGCACCGCCCTGCTGTTCGACGAGTTCGCCGAGGCCTTTCGCGAGGCCGATGAGGTCGTCATCGCGGAGATCTTCGCCTCACGCGACACCGATGAGGCGCTGCGGGCCACGTCTGCCGCCGCACTGGCCGATGCCGTCGAGCGCGTCTCCGCCGTGCCGGCCATCTCGGTGGGGGACGTGGACGCCACCACGACGTACGTGGCCGAGCACCTGGCACCGGGCGACGCGGTGCTGGTCATGGGGGCCGGCAAGTCCTATCGGATCGCTCAGGGGCTCAAGGCGGCGCTGGAGGCTGGCGTGGTCACGGCGCCGCGCAGCATGCCCGGCGCGGAGCCTGATCGATGAGCCCGGTGCGCACCATCATCCTGGCCATCGTCCTTGCCATCCTGGTGGCGCTCCTCGAACAGGGATTGATCCGGCTGGTCGACGCCTCCGGCGCCAAGAACCAGCCGGCCGTCGTGCTCGTCCTGCTCCTGTCCGCCTTCCTGGGCCTGCTGACCGCGGTCCTCACCCGTTCGCTGAGCCTGCCGGGCGCGATCGCGCCGACGGCGCTGGTGCTGGGCTGGATCGTGGTTCCCATGGTCCTTGGCGCGATTCCGAGCAAGGCCACGGCTGCGTTCAGTGGCAGCGGCAACCTGACGGCCGCGAGCGCGGTGGCGCTGGCCGTGGCGGTCGTGGCGGCCGCGGTCACCCTCGGGGTCCAGCGGGAGCGCTGACCAGCGTAAGCAGCGTCCGTCCACGGTAAGGTCACATAACATATCTTTGGGGAAGCCATACGGCTGGCCCTAACGCGCGTGGGACCAACGGGCTAGTCGCCCGGGACCATGGTGGAATCGCTGCGGCCCGGCGCCGTGCGTAGGCTCCGGGCATGAAGCAAACGCATCCCGCGTCCTGGGGCGCCGGTTGGGCCGGCATGTTCACCGGTGCGCTGCTGGTCATCGGTGGCTTGACCGGGCCTGCCGACATCGGCGGGCTGGCTGGTGGCTACGGCCTGATGATGATCGGGTCGGCCGTGTTCCTGCTGACGGGGCTCAAGCTCCGCGAGCGGCTGGTCGAGCGCGCAGAGTCCCTGCGTGTCCGACGTGTAGCCATTGCCCGGCTCACCGCCATCCCAGCGCCGGTAACCACCTCCGCCCCCGCCCGCTCCGCCTCATAGTCCGCTGGCGGCACACGGCCGCCGGTCAGGTTCCGGACCGGCTCCGGCCGTTCGTAGCAGCCCCCGCGCTGCGCACCTCGGCCGCGATGGCCGCCGGCAGGCGGCCGGACAGGCGGATGCCCGCATCGGTATAGGCCTCGTCGACCTCCCCTGATCGTCGGGCCCTGGCGACCAGCTCGCCGCGCGCGTACGGGACCACGGCGTCGATACGCTCCATCTGGCGCCGCAGCAGGTCGCCGATCTGCTCACGCAGCTCGTCCAGGCCCTCGCCGGTGATGGCGCTAACGAACGCCGTGTCAGGAGCAGCAGGGATCGGCTCCGAGCGCAGGTCGGCATCGAGCAGGTCGATCTTGTTGAAGACCGTGATGCGCGGCTTGTCCCCCGCCCCGAGCTCGTCGAGCACGGTTTGAACGGCCTGCTGCTGGCCGATGAAGCTGGGATCGGCGGCGTCCACGACCTCCAGCAGCAGGTCGGCGCGCACCACTTCCTCGAGAGTGGCGCGGAACGCTTCCACCAGGTCGTGCGGCAGCTTGTTGATGAAGCCCACCGTGTCGCTGATCACGATGCGCTGTCCGGCCGGCAGGACCACCGCCCGGCTGGTGGGATCGAGCGTGGCGAACAGCATGTCGGCGGCGTACACATCGGCATTGGCCAGGGCGTTGAGCAGCGTGCTCTTGCCGGCATTGGTGTAGCCGACCAGGGCGACGGAGGCGATTTCAGCGCGGTCCCGCTGCCGCCCGGCCGTGGCGCGATGCCGCTTGACCTCGTCCAGCTCCTTGCGCACTCGCTGGATCTTCTCGCGGATGAGGCGGCGGTCCGTCTCGAGCTGGCTCTCGCCGGGGCCTCGGGTGCCGATGCCGCCGGCCGTGCGGGACAGGTGCGTCCAGAGCCGGGTCAGGCGTGGCAGGTGGTACTCGAGCGCGGCCAGCTCCACCTGGAGGCGTCCTTCCCGAGTGCGGGCGTGGCGCGCGAAGATGTCGATGATCAGCGCCGATCGGTCCAGCACCTTGCAGTCGAGCAGCTTTTCCAGGCTCCGCTGCTGGTTCGGAGCCAGCTCGTCATCCACCACCAGCAGGTTGAAGCCGGTTGCCGCCTTCTCGTCGACGAGCTCCGCGGCGCGGCCCTTGCCGAAGTACCAGACCGGATCCGGATGCACGCGACGCTGGAAGGCGCTGCCGACCACGCTGGCGCCGGCAGTCTGGGCCAGGGCGCCGAGCTCGTCGAGGCTGCGGCGAACCGGCCACCGCCCGTCACGGGGATCGTCAAGGCCGATGAGGAACGCCCGCTCGGTGGGCGCAGTGAGGTCGATCGTGCGGCTGCGTTCGGACATCTGTTCGGTCCATGCTAGCCGATCCCCCACCTCGGACCGGCTGTCTGGTCAGGGCGTCGGACAGCCCGCTCTGGCGGCCGCAGGTACTTTCCGGCTAGTTGAGGTCAGGGTTGGCGTGTGCGATACCTACCCCTCAGACCACGGGGGGCGCCGGAGTTGACTGTGCACGAGGCGCTGGAGCCACACGCCACGGCCGAGATCACCGCCCACGATACGCGGGCGGGCCTTGGCCTGCGCCTGGCGCTCGCCCTCGGGGCGAGCGCCCTCACCGGCATCGTGGGCAACACCCTGCTGGCTGGCTCCCTGCCCGATCCGGCACTGCGTGGCGTGGTGAGCGCCATGGCTGCCGCCCTGCTGGTCGGCGCGGCGCTCTTCCTGCTCGTGGTCCTGCCCCTCACTCGCTCGCGCGAAGTGCTCAACGACCGCTACCAGGCTGCCCTGGCCGATGCGCTGACCGACCCGTTGACCGGGCTCGGCAACCATCGGGCCTTCCAGGAGGAGCTCGACCGGCAGGTCGAGGCATCCCAGCGCTACGGCGTGCCGGTATCGCTGGTCGTCATTGACCTGGATGAGTTCAAGGCCATCAACGACGGCAAGGGCCACGCCTTCGGCGACAGGGCCCTCACCCACTTCGGCCGCCTCATGAACGCCGGCATCCGGGGGGTTGACCGCGCCTTTCGCATCGGCGGCGATGAGTTCGCGCTGCTGCTGCCGCACACCGATGCCGAGGCCGCGAAGATCGTGACGCGCCGGCTGCTGGCGAGCTCCCTGCAGCCGCCACTGCGCAGCGACGGGGCTCCTGGCAGCCTTTCCTTTTCGGCGGGGATCTCGGCGCTGCCACAGCTGGCAGCATCCCGTGCCCAGCTCTACTCCCAGGCCGACACGGCGGTGTACGCCGCCAAGCGGGCCGGACGCACCGATGTCCAGATCTTCGACGCGACCGGAGCTCCGGTGGAACAGGCCGAAGGTGTCGGCGCGGCGGTGGCCGAGGTGATCGCCCGCGGCTGGCTGCGGCCGGCCTACCAGCCGATCATCGAGCTGAAGTCCGGCGCCGTGCTCGGCGTCGAGGGGCTGATCCGTCCCCTCGCCCCCGCTCCGTTCGCCGACCCCGGCAGCCTCTTCAGCGCCGCCACGTCCAGCGGACACCTGGTCGAATTGGACCTCATGTGCCTTGAGACGATCGTGGCCGGCGCCGAGCGGCTGCCGGCTGGCGCCTTCCTGTCGGTGAACATCTCCCCCGCCACGGTGGAGGCGCCGGAGTTCAGCACGGCTGCGCTGCTCAGCATCCTGGCGCGGTATGGGTTCCCGCCGGAGCGCCTGGTCCTGGAGCTGACCGAGCAGCAGCCCGTGAGCGACCTCGACCGGGTGCGGCTCAAGTTGGATACCTGCCGTGGCGCGGGCATGCGCGTGGCGGTCGACGACGTGGGGGCCGGCAACGCCGGCCTGCGGCTCCTGGCCGAGCTGAGCTTTGACATCATCAAGGTCGACCTGACCATCGTGCAGCGCAGTGCCTCGAGCGCGGCGTCGAGCGCGGTGATCGAGTCGGTGGTGTCGCTGGCCGAGCGGACCGGGTCCATGGTCGTGGCCGAGGGGATCGAGTTCCCCGAGCAGCTCGACCAGCTGGAGCGGCTGGGCATCCTGGTGGGACAGGGGTTCCTCCTCGGCCGGCCCGGATCGATGCCCGGCATCGACGAACCGGTGATCGTGCAGGAGCCGATCAGTGTGGTGGCGCCGGAGGTTGCACCGTCCGCGGCGTCGATGAGCGCCTGGCGCCAGTCGATCGGGCTGCCGGTCGCCTAGCGCGTCAGCCGGCGGTGAGCCGCCGAACGAGGTCCGTGGCGCGGTCCGCCAGCTGACCTGCCGGTCCGTCGCCCGCAGGCAGCCACACGATGCGACGGTCGCGCCGCAGCCAGGTGAGCTGACGCTTCGCGTACTGACGCGAGCGACGCGCAGTCTCCGCCACCGCCTGCTCCACGCTCAACGACCCCGCCAGGACGCGGAACGCTTCGCGGTAGCCGTGCCCGCTGAGCGGAGCGAGCTCCGGACCGTAGCCGGCGGCTCGCAGGCGTTCCGCCTCGTCGAGCAGGCCCTGAGCGAACATCGCCCGCGCGCGGGCGTCGATGCGCGCCGCCAGCACCTCGCGCGGCCGCTGCACCGCGATCAGAGCCACCTTGCCGGGCCATCCCTGTGCCGCTGGCTCCGGCAGCGCCGCGCCGCTGGCCAGGACAAGCTCCAGGGCCCGCAGGACGCGGCGCGGATTGCGCAGGTCCGTGCGGGCGGCCGTGGCGGGATCCAGCGCGGCCAGCCGCGCGGCCACGGATGGCAACCCTGCCTGGTCCACCTCGGTGGTCAGCTCACGGCGGATCACCGCCGACGGCGGGTGCGCGGCCAGCTGGTAGCCATCCACCAGCGCGCTGACGTACAGGCCGGTTCCGCCCACCAGCACGGGCAGGCGGCCTCGGGCCCAGATGGCGGGCACCAGGTCCCGTGCGGCCGCCAGCCAGTGAGCGAGCGTGAAGTCCTGGTCGGGGTCGGCCACGTCCAGGAGGTGGTGCGGGACGGCCCGCCGGTCGGCGGCCGTCGGCTTGTCCGTGCCGATATCCATGCCGCGGTACACCTGGCGCGAGTCGGCGACCACGATCTCCACCGGCAGCCGCATGGCGAGGGCCATTGCCAGCTCGGACTTGCCCGCCGCGGTGGCGCCCTGGATGGCGACCAGCGGCGGCGGCCGTGGCTCGCGACGACGGGCCGGCGTCGACATCGGGCCCGTGGTCAGACCTCGATCAGCCGCTGCACCTGCGCGATCGAGGTTGCCCGGCCGGTGGCCCGTTCGATCTCGAGCACGACCGCGTTGAAGCTGACCGGCCCCTCCGCCACGGTGAAGCGCGTGGGCAGATGGGTCAGGAAGCGCGGGAGCACGGTCTCGAGGCTGAAGCCGATGATCGAGTCCCGTGGACCCGTCATGCCGATGTCGCTGATGAACGCGGTGCCCTGCGGCAGCAGGCGGGCATCGGCCGTCGGCACGTGCGTGTGGGTGCCGACCACGGCGCTGACCCGGCCGTCCAGGAACCAGCCCATGGCGTTCTTCTCCGAGGTGATCTCGCAGTGGAAGTCCAAGATGCGGACCGGTGGCAGCGGCTCGGCCGCGCCATCGAGCAGCGCGTCCATGGCGGCGAACGGCGAGTCGAGCTGGTTCATGAAGACGCGGCCCATAGCGTTGATGACGGCCACCTGGTCGCCATCGGGCAGGCGATGCAGCAGCCAGCCTCGACCGGGAGCGTCATCGGGGTAGTTCAGCGGGCGCAGCACCGGCCGATCGGAGTCGAGGTACTCGTAGACCTCGCGCTTGTCCCAGATGTGGTTGCCGCTGGTGATGACGTCCACCCCGTTGGCCAGCAGCTCCTCCGCCAGCCGCGCGGTCAGCCCGGCGCCGGCGGCCAGGTTCTCGCCGTTGGCGATGACCAGGTCCAGGTCCAGCTCGGTGCGCATGGGCGGCAGCGCATGGACGACCGCCTGGCGGCCAGGCTTCCCGATGATGTCGCCGATGACCATGCACCGCAGCAGCGCGGCGCGATCAGTCACCGGGCGTAGTCAACGGCCCGCGTCTCGCGGATCACCGTCACCTTGATCTGGCCCGGGTACTGGAGCTGCTCCTCGATCTTCTTGACCACGTCGCGGGCCAGGCGCGAGCTGGCCAGGTCGTCCATCTCCTCGGGGCGCACCAGGATGCGGATCTCGCGGCCCGCCTGGATGGCGTAGCAACGCTCGACGCCGGGGAACGCCAGCGCGATCTGCTGCAGGTCGTCGAGGCGCTTCACGTAGTTGTCCAGGCTCTCGCCGCGGGCGCCCGGACGCGAGGCGCTGATGGCATCGGCAATCTGCACCACGGTCGCCTCGGTCGACTCCTGCTCCACCTCCTGGTGGTGCGCGGCGATCGCGTTGCAGACAACGGTGCTCACCCCGTAGCGGCTGGCGATGTCGCCGCCGATCAACGCGTGCGGTCCCTCCACCTCGTGGTCGACCGCCTTGCCGATGTCGTGCAGCAGGCCGCCCTTCTTGCTCTCTGCCACGTTGGCGCCGATCTCCGCCGCCAGCAGCCCGGCCAGCCGCGCGGTCTCCACCACGTGGCTCAGCACGTTCTGGCCGTAGCTGGTCCGATACTTCAGCCGGCCGAGCAGCTTGATCAGCTCGGGGTGCAGGCCCGGCACGCCGGCGTCGTAGGCAGCCTGCTCGCCGGCCTGGCGCATGACCACCTCGATCTCGGCCCGGCACTTCGCCACCGTTTCCTCGATCCGACCCGGATGGATGCGCCCGTCGGAGATCAGCTTGGTCAGCGCCATGCGCGCGATTTCCCGGCGCACGGGGTCAAAGCCCGAGAGCACCACGGCCTCGGGCGTGTCGTCGATGATGAGGTCGACCCCGGTCGCCTGCTCCAAGGCGCGGATGTTGCGGCCCTCGCGGCCGATGATGCGGCCCTTCATCTCCTCGGACGGCAGCGGCACCACGGTGACGGTGGCCTCAGAGGTGTGGTCGGCCGAGATCCGCTGCATGATGGTGGTCAGGATCCGTCGCGCCCGCTCGTCGCCCTCGTCCTGGGCGTGTCGCTCGATCTCACGCACGCGCTGCTGAGCCTCCGCCTGCGCCTCGTCAACGATCATCTGGATCAGTGATTGCCGCGCTTCACCCGCGGTCAGCCCGCTGACGCGCTCCAGCTGCGCGATCTGCTGCTGCTGCAGCTCGGCCAGGCGAGCGCGTTCAGCCTCGACCTCGCGGATGCGCTCCTCGAACGCCGCCTCGCGGCGCTCCACGGTCTCGACCTTGCGGTCCAGGCTCTCCGACCGATCGAGCAGCAGCCGCTCCTGGCGCTGCAGGTCGGCGCGCTTCTCGCGCGCCTCGTCCTCGGCGGCGCGCTGGGCCTGCAGGACCTCGTCCTTCCCCTCGAGGACGATTTCCTTCTGCTTGGCGCGCGCCTCGGCGATGATCCGTTCAGAGTAGTTTTCGGCGTGGCGCACCGCGGACGCCGACATGAGGCGTCGGGCGAAGTAGCCGAGCACGACCCCCACCAGGAGCGCGGCGGCGGCCGCGATCAGGACCTCACTATTGACTGGCATCGGCTCCTCCATGCGCGGAGCCCGGCGTGGGCAGGGTTCGCGTCCGCGGGTGGACGCTTGCGTTTCGTTCGATCGGTATGGTGCCGCGGACCTTTCCGCCCGGGAGCACCGATCCGGGGAGTGTACCCCAAGCCACGTCGCGGCTCCCCGGCGGGCCTAGGTCCCGAGCCGGCCCATGAGGCGGACGTGGTCGAGGTCACGTGGGATGAAATCCTGCAGCATCAGGCGCTGAACGCCGGCCTCTTCGAAAGCCCGTAGCCGCTCCCCGGCCTGGTCCAGGGTGCCGATGATCCAGCGCGAGCTCCGCTCCGCCAGCCAGCGGTCCGCATCGGCGCCGTCACCGTCGTCCGTGAACGCGAGGAGGACCGCGATGCGATCCCGCAGCTCAGCCTCGGTCTCGGCGATGAGCACACCGGTCATGGCGCTGCGCGTGACCGTCGCCGGGTCCCTTCCCGTCTCGTGGCAGGCTGCCTCGATGCGCGCGAATGCGTCGAGCGCCCCCTGCGGAGAGGCGGAGGTGAGGTTGAACTCATCGGCGAAGCGTGCGACCAGTTTGGCGAGCCGAGGCCGGCCGCTGCCACCCAGGATGATCGTTGGGTGGCTCCCGTCGTCGCGCAGCTCCGATGGCCGTGGATGGAACAGCGACCCGTCGACCCGCCACCGCCTCCCGTCGAAGCGCCAGCCATCGGGCTGTGTCCACAGCCCATGCAGGATCTCGACCGCCTCCTCGAGCATGTCGTAGCGCTCGCCGAGGGAGGGGAACGGGATGCCCAGCTGGGCGTGCTCCTCCTCGTTCCAGCCGGCTCCCAGCCCGACCTCCAGCCGCCCGCCGCTCATCTCGTCGACCGTGGCTGTCAGTTTGGCGAACGGGCCCGGCAGCCGGAACGTGACCGGCGACACGAGCGCGCCAATCCGGATGCGCGTGGTCTCGCGCGCGAGCCCGGCAAGGGTGGCCCAGGCGTCGGTGGTCGGCTCTCCCTCCGGGCCAGGGAAGCTCTGGTAGTGATCCGAGCGAAAGAACCCGTCCAGCCCGACAGCCTCGGCGATTCGGGCCGCCGCCAGGACGTCGGCGTACGACAGCCCCTGCTGGGGCTCGGTCATCAGCGCGAGCCGCATGCGGGTCACGCCGTCACGATAGCGCGACCCGATTAGGGCTCGTCGGATGCATCCGTCTCGTCCAGCGTGGAGTCGACCGACGCGGCGCGGATGGTGGCGCGCACCGTTTCGGGGTCGAAGCCCCGGCGGACGAGGAACATGCCGATCCGCTGCAAGGCCTTGCGATCGTCGGGCAGCGGACGGCCGCGCAGGTGGCGGTCCAGCGCGACCCGGGCCCGCTCCCCCTCGGACTGCGGGAGCTGCTCGTCGGGGAATGCCGGCTCGGCGATCTCGTCGCCGCGCAGCTCCTCGATGACCGTGCGCGGGACGCCCCGCTGCCTGAGCTCCGCCTCGACCAGGCGTCGACCGCGCGGGGAATGGCGGTCGCGCTGTTCCGCCCACCACCGTGCGAAGGCGACGTCATCGGCCAGGCCAAGGGCCGCCAGGCGCGACAGCGTGCCGTCGATCAGCGCCTCATCGGCGCCGGCGCGCAGCAGGCGGCGCCGCAGCTCCCAGCGCGTGCGCGGCCGGGTGGCGAGGAAGCGTGCGGCAACGTCCAGCGCCGTATCGGCGTCGAGCGGGGCACGCTCCCGGCCGGACGGCCTATTCCGCTTCGCTGATGCCCTCCACGCCGACATCAATGGAGGCGACCTTGTTGCGGATCTCGTCCTCGATCTTGCCGGCGATCTCGGGATTGGCCTTGAGGAAGTCGCGTGCGTTCTCACGACCCTGGCCGAGCCGGGTGTCGCCGTAGTTGAACCAGGCGCCGGTCTTGGTCAGCACGCCCGCCGCGATCCCGACGTCCAGCAGGCCGCCCTCGCGACTGATGCCCTCGTTGTACATGATGTCGAACTCGGCCAGCCGGAACGGCGAGGCGACCTTGTTCTTCACCACCTTGACCCGCGTACGCGAGCCGACCGCGTCGGTTCCGGTCTTGAGCGTCTCGATGCGTCGGATGTCCAGCCGCACGCTGGCGTAGAACTTCAGCGCCCGGCCGCCCGGCGTGGTCTCGGGATTGCCGAACATGACGCCGATCTTCTCGCGCAGCTGGTTGGTGAAGACCAGCGCCGTCTTGCTGCGGTTGATGGCGCCGGTCAGCTTGCGCAGCGCCTGGCTCATCAGGCGTGCCTGCAGGCCGACGAAGCTATCCCCCATCTCGCCCTCGATCTCGGCGCGCGGCACCAGGGCGGCCACCGAGTCGATCACTACCACGTCGACGCCGTTGCTGCGGATCAGCGTCTCGGCGATCTCCAGTGCCTGCTCCCCGGTATCCGGCTGGCTGACCAGCAGCTCGTCGACGTTGACACCGACGTTGCGCGCGTAGCCGGGGTCGAGGGCATGCTCCGCGTCGATGAACGCGGCCACGCCGCCCGCCCGCTGGGCATTCGCCACGATGTGGTAGCAGAGCGTGGTCTTGCCGCTGGACTCCGGGCCGAAGATCTCGGTGATCCGGCCACGCGGCACGCCCCCGACGCCCAAGGCCAGGTCCAGTGCCACGGAGCCGGTGGGAATGACCTCCACCGCCAGGGCGCCGCGGTCGCCGAGGCGCATGATCGCGCCGCGACCGAACTGCTTCTCGATCTGGAGAATGGCGGCGTCGACGGCGCGGCTGCGCTCGCCGTTCTTCTCCGGAGTGGTCTCGGGCTGGGCGGGGGCCGCCGGGGCGTCCATTGGTCTCGTGGGCTCCTTTTGCTTTATCGCCCGGCGGCGGACGTGGTCACTCCTCCTCGCCGGGTTCGAGGCGCGGCTTGCGCTTTGGCTTGATCACTTCGACCGATGCCGGCGGCTCGTAGGCCGATACGGGCGGCGCCTTGGGCGCTTTGGCCTTTGGCTTCCGCTTCTCCTGGTGGCGTGGTCGGTCTCGGCCCTTCGCCATGTTCAGCAGACCTCCGCTTCCGGCCGGTCTCGATTTCGGTAGCAGCCTGCCCGATGGGCCGTTATCGACCCGTTAGCGGCGGCTTATCGGCTTCGACCGGCGAGGAAGAAAACTGCGCCGCGACGACCTCCCGCAGCGATGCGAACGACCCATCGGCCAGGCTGGCCCGGATCCGCCCCATCAGGTCGAGAGTATAGGTGACGTTGTGGACCGAGGAGAGCCGATACGCCAGCAGCTCCTCGGCACGAAACAGGTGCGCCAGGTAGGCGCGGGAGTAGTCCCGACATGTCTCGCAGCGGCAGTCGGGGTCCGCCGGGCCGGGCTCGTCCTGGAAGCGGGCGTTCCGCAGGTTGAGCTTGCCCTCGCTGGTCCACAGCTGGCCATTGCGGGCCACGCGGGTCGGCAGGACGCAGTCGAACAGGTCGATCCCGCGCTCCACCGCGTCGAAGAAGTCGAGTGGCGAGCCGACTCCCATGAGGTAGCGCACGCGTGCGTCGTCGCCGAGGGCATCGCCCACCACCTCGAGGGTGGCGGTCATTGCTGCCTTCGACTCCCCCACCGACAGGCCACCGATCGCAATCCCGTCGACCGGCAGCCCGGCGATGGCGGCCGCACTCTGGCGGCGCAGCGACGGGTCCACGCCGCCCTGGATGATCCCGAACAGCGCCTGGTCGGGCCTCGCCCGCGCCGCCAGGCAGCGCTCCGCCCAGCGATGGGTCCGCTCCATGGCTCGCCCCACCTCGTCCGCCGGCAGCGTGGGATCCACGAGCTGGTCGAACGCCATGGCGATGTCGCTGCCCAATGCCGCCTGGATCTCCATCGCACGTTCCGGCGAAAGGCGCTGCGGCGAGCCGTCCAGATGGCTGGCGAACGTCACCCCGTCGTCGTCGACGCGGGTCAGGTGGGCCAGGCTGAACACCTGGAACCCGCCCGAATCGGTGAGGATCGGCCCATCCCAGGCCATGAAGCGGTGCAGCCCGCCCAGCGCCGCAATGCGCTCATGCCCTGGCCGCAGGGAGAGGTGATAGGTGTTGGCCAGGATGATCTGCGTGCCGGCCGTGCGCAGGTCGTCGGGCGTGAGGCTCTTCACGGTTGCCTGCGTGCCCACGGGCATGAACTGCGGCGTGTCGATGGCGCCGTGTGGCGTTTCCAAGCGGCCCAGCCGCGCACGTCCGATGCCGGTGGGGCGTGCAGCGAAGGAGATGGGGCCTCCCCGCAACGAGCCTCTAGTCGTCGGCACCGCGAGAGGATAGGCTACGCACTCGCAGGAGGAGACTTCCATTGCGACTGGCCGACTGGCCCCGAAACCCGTACCTCAATGACGAGCTCCGCGAGTGGGTGCGGCTGCATCTCGAGTCGCTGGGCACGGAGGACGTCGCCATCTATGCGCTGGCAGCCAGCGGGCAGGATGACGAGCGCAGAGTGCTGGTGGCCACCGAGATCGGCCTGCTGGACTCCTGGTACGCGCCGCACGGGTCCACGGCTCGCTTCAGCCTGAGCGTGCGCCTCTATCCATGGACCGGCGTCAGGGGCGTCGACCTCCGCGGCGAAACCTTCCGCCTCTGGGCCCACGAGCACCAGAGCCGATGGCGCCTTCGCCTCGCCAGGCCCGCGCTGGACACCATGGCCGACACTCCCGACCTCGGTCGCGCGCTCGCCGAGTTCGCGGCCGCGTGCTCGGTGATGGCCGAGCCCAGCGGGACGGCCGCCGCGCCCGCCCAGCCGCGCGTCGAGGACGCGGTGCCGGCCTTCCTGGGGCGGGCCGCCGCCGCCGAGGCCGCCCGCCAGCCGCCCCGCCCGCAACCGCAGGCCGCACCTCAGGCGTCGC
>DASSEC010000002.1:0-3046 GCA_035696685.1 Candidatus Limnocylindria bacterium
TCCTCGGCCGAGCAGGTCGTCGCCGCCGTGCTGGCCGGCGACGAGACCCCGCAGGTCCGCCAGTTGGGGGTGGTCGATGCCCAGGGCCGCGCCGCCGCCCATACCGGCACCGACACCATCCCCGCCGCGGGCCACCTGGTGCGCGACGGGTTCACGGTGCAGGGCAACCTGCTGCGCAGCGACACGTGCTGGCCGGCGATGGCTTCCGCCTACGAGGAGGCGCTGGCCGCCGACGAGCCGTTCGTCGAGCGCCTGCTCCGAGCGCTCGAGGCGGCGGAACGCGAAGGCGGTGACGTCCGCGGCCGGCAGTCGGCCGCCATCATGGTCGTGGACGCGTCGCTGCAGCAGGCAGCGTGGCGGGGACGGCTGATGGACATGCGGATCGAGGACCATCCGGATCCCGTGCCAGAGCTGCGGCGGATCGTGACCCTGCAGCTCGCCTACGACCTGCTGAATGACGAGGGTGACGCGGCCAGGGCGGGCCAGAGCGCGGAGGACCGCTACGCGGAGGCGCGCCGCATGGCGCCCGACGCCTACGAGCTGGTCTTCTGGCGCGCCATCGAGCTCGCGAACGCTGGCGACGTGGCGGGCGCGCGACGCGAGCTGGCGGTCGCCGTCGCGGCCGACGAGTCGTGGCGTCGCACCCTCGAGCACCTGGCCCAGGGTGGCCGCGAGGGCATCACGCCGGAACTAGCCGCCGAGCTGCTGGGGAACGGGGCGTGAGCCTCTTCGTCCTGATCCATCGGCCCGGTCCCCGCTGGCAGGCCGGCGTCGATTCCCCGCGCAGGACGGAATCACGGATCACATCCGCTTCATGAAGCGCCTGGACGACGAGCAGCGCCTGGTCCTGGGCGGCCCCTTCGAGGACGATGGGTCGGGTCCGAGACCACGCCGGTGGGGATGGCCATCATCCAGGCGGACTCGGTGCAGGAAGCGCAGGACGTTGCCGATTCGGACGCATCGGTCCAGTCCGGTCTCATCGGCGTGACCGTCCGAGCGTGGCAGCCGCGCATGGGAAGCGCCCTGCCGTAGCCTGCTGTCAGCGGCGCCCGGTGAGCCCCCTGAGGATCCCGCGCAGGATGGTGTTGAACGCCCCGGAACGCGCGATACGCGCACCCTCCTTGGCCACGTCGCCCCAGTCGACGCCGCGCTCCGGCGGCTTGGTGGACCGCATTCCGCCGCCTGACCGGCGACGCGATGGATCCTGCACGTCATCCATGCCGGTTGGCGCGTCACCAGGCTGCGGGCCGGCCGGCTTGGCGGCGGCATCCTGCTGCTTGAGGATCTCGGCCGCGGAGACCGGGTCAACGTCGGTCGCGTACTTCGGAACGAGCGACGACGACGCCACCATGGCGGTGAAGGCCGCCGGATCGAGCTGGGCCATCAGCGACATCGGCGGTCGCATCATGGTACGTACGCTGGGCGTCGGCACCCCCTTCGGGTTGAGCCCGGTGACCAGCGCCTCGCCAATGCCCAGCTGCGTGAGCTCCCGCTCCAGGTCGTAGAACTCGCTCGCCGGGAAGGTGCGGGCCGTGGCGCGGACCGCGTCCAGGTCATCGGGCGTGAATGCGCGCAGCGCGTGCTGCACCCGGTTGCCCAGCTGGTTGAGCACCTCGTCCGGCACGTCCGCGGAGCTGTGGGTCACGAAGAACACGCCCACGCCCTTGGAGCGGATGAGCCGCGCCACCAGCTCGACCTGCTGCAGGAACGACTTGTTCGCGTCTCGGAACAGCAGGTGCGCCTCGTCGAAGAAGAAGACGAGCTTCGGGCGCTCCAGGTCGCCGACCTCTGGCAGCACGTCGTACAGCCGGGTCAGCATCCACATCATGAAGGTGCTGAACAGGGCGGGCCGGTCCTGCATGTCCGCCAGCTCCAGCACGCTGATGATGCCCGTGCCGTCGGGCGTGGTGCGCATCAGGTCGGCCACGTCGAACTCCGGCACGCCGAAGAACGCGTCCGCGTCCTGCTGCTCCAGCTCGACGATCTTGCGCATGATCACGCCGACCGTGGCCGTGGCCACGCCGCCGTACTCGGCCATCTCGGTCTTCGCCTCGTCCGAGTCCAGCCGGTTCAGCAACGCCCGCAGGTCCGCCAGCGAGACGAGCACCAGCTTGCGGTCGGCTGCGTACTTGAAGCCCATGGCCAGCACGCTCTGCTGGGTCTCGTTCAGCTCCAGCACCTTGCTGAGCAGGATCGGCCCGAACGACTGAACGGTGGCGCGCAGCCGCGCGCCGGGCTTGTCGCGGACCAGGGTCAGGAATTCGACCGGGAAGGCCCGCGGCGCGTAATCCGCCATGCCGATGGCCGCCACGCGAGCGGTGACCTTCTCGTTCGGCTGGCCCGGGGCCCCCAGGCCGGAGATGTCGCCCTTGATGTCGCTGATGAAGGTGGGCACACCGGCGGCCGAGAGCTGCTCGGCCATTACCTGCAGCGACTTCGTCTTGCCGGTGCCGGTGGCGCCGGCCACCAGGCCGTGCCGGTTGAGCATCGCCAGCGGCAGCCGCACCCGCGCTTTCGGTACTGCGGCACCGTCCTGCATGCCGGCGCCCAGCTCGGCCGCCGGCCCATCGAAGCCGTAGCCGAGCGCGATGGCCTCCTCGAACCCCTCCTTCGGCATCGGCTGGCTGTGCTCGGCTACCAGTTGGTGGCCGTGACGCGCTCGACCTCGCCAATGGACTCGAGCCAGCGCTCCGCATCGATGGCGGCCTTGCAGCCATCACCGGCCGCGGTCACTGCCTGGCGGTATCGATGGTCGTGGACGTCGCCGGCCACGAAGACACCCTCCACGTTCGTGTTGGTGTCGCCATCCTCAGCGGTCTTGCAGTAGCCGCGCGGGTCCAGGTCCAGCTGGCCCTTGAACAGGTCCGTGTTGGGCTTGTAGCCGATGGCCACGAACATGCCCTGCACGTCGAGCGTCGACTCGTCACCGGTGGCGGTGTCGCGCAGCCCCAGCTGGGTGACGGTCATGTCGCCGCGGACGTCGGTGACCTCCCGGTTCCAGACCACGTCGATCTTCGGATTGGCGAAGGCGCGGTCCTGCATGATC
>DASSEC010000003.1:0-2883 GCA_035696685.1 Candidatus Limnocylindria bacterium
TCGAGCCGGACGACCTGGTCACGACCTTCTACAACCTGCACCTCGCGACCCGGCGCCGGCAGGGTGTGCCCATCCAGCCGCGTCGCTTCTTCCGCCTGATCGCCGAACGGGTTCTGAGCACTGGCGGAGGATGGGTGGACGTCGTCGAGGCGGCCGGTCGGCCGGTGGCGGCTGCGCTGTTCCTGGCGGGCAACGGAACCGTGATCTACAAGTTCGGCGCCTCGGACGAGGCAGCCTGGTCGCTCCGCCCGAACCACCTGCTGTTCTGGCATGCCATCCGCTCCGCCTGCGAGACGGGGTACACCGCGTTCGACTTCGGAAGGACCGATGCGGGCCACGACAGCCTGGCGGCCTTCAAGCGCTCCTGGGGCGCGGACGAGCAGACGCTCACCTACTCAGTGGTCGGACGCACGCCCGCGGCGGAAGGCGGCCATGGAGCCGCCGGGCGCCTGCTGGGGACGGTGCTCCGCCACACGCCTCCGATCCTGACGCGTATCAGTGGCGAGCTCCTCTACCGCTTCGTCGCGTAGGGCTTCGCTACGGCACGTCCAGCCTGATGGTGGCCTCGTCGCCTGCGGGGCCGGCGACGCGCCATCCCTCACCGTCCGGTTCGATGGTTGACGCCGCGCGCCGCTGCCACCAGGCCGCTGCCTCGCGCGGCAGCGGCCGCCAGGCGGTGCGGTCCTCCACGAGTGCGGCCAGCGTGCGCCGATAGGGCTCAGCGGCCGCCTGCGACCCCAGATAGTCCGGATGGGTGAGCAGCAGCGCCATGCCGCCGCGCTCGCGAATGGCCCGGGCCTTCTCCCGCCAGGCAGACTCGCTGTCGCGCTGCAGGATCATCATCAGGGTGTGGTCCTGCGGCATGGTGATGGGCAGCTCGACCATCGTCCCGTTGAGATACGGCCACCAGCTGCAGCACCCGCCGGGCTGCGGCTCGTACGGGTCGCTGTCGGGAATGCTGGAGTCGTACGCGAATCCGAGCCGCGGCATCCAGGCCGGGTTCCGCTGGGTGGCAGGCGAGCGGAACCCATCGGCGCCCCAGCGCTCGGCCGCGGCGCGCATGGCCGGCAGGCGTTCCGCGATCATGGGCAACGATTCGAGGTCCCGACCGTCGTGATAGACGCCGTGGACCCCGACCTCGCATCCCTCCTCGCGCAGGCCCGCGACCACCGATTCATCGACCGGGTAGCGCAGCGCCGGGAAGTGCCAGCTGGACCGATAGCCGAGCTCGCGCTCGATGCCACGCATGACGCCGATCTGCGCCTGGCCCCGCGCCGTCTCGACGTCGTGGCTCAGCACCAATGCCCACTCATGTGGCGCCGGCCAGGGCCCGATCCAGGGCACCGGGACGCCCGAGACTTCGACCAGTAGCTGGTAGGCAAGGCGAACGAGATCGTGCAACGCCGGCTCGACGGGCCAGCGCGGGAACTCGCGGCGCGCCTGCACGCGCGCGTAGGCACGCCGCATGGCGATCTGCAGCCGGCGGGGCAGCACAGGACGGACCCGGTAGTAGATCCACGCGGCCAGCGATTGGCCGCCGCCCTCGCCGAGCGCGGCCAGGTACCCCTCGCTCCAGAGCAGCTGGATGGCCTCGCCCGGGTCGAACGGCAGCAGGATGCTGCCGTCGTCATGCCGCCAGACCGCGACGGTTCCGCCGCCCAGCGGATCCGGATGCCAGCCATCCGGCAACGATCGCGCCAGGACATCGGCGTCGATCACCCGCGCGAACAGCGGGATGCCGGCCAGCGTGTGCCGCGTCGCGGGATGCTGCGCGAAGCGCTCGTCGTCTGGCCGCGGCCAGTACAGCGACCGCGTGGGGTCGCCCGTGGCGAAGAGGCTGGCGAAGCCCATCATGCCCGCACCCATGCCGAGCTGGACGAGCTGGTGCGGTACGCGCAGGACGTCCAACGGCAGGAAGGGGTGGCTGGCGATGAACACGCGCGTACCATAGCCGCCGTTCCCCGTTGCAGAGAGTTGCGCCCGCCCGTGTCCGTGACCGCCGTCGTCGGCGCCCAGTGGGGCGATGAGGGAAAGGGCCGGGTGGTTGACTACCTGGCACGCGACGCCGACCTGGTGATTCGCTACGGTGGTGGCAACAACGCCGGCCACACCGTGGTCAACCTCCACGGGCACTTCAAGCTGCACCTGATTCCGTCGGGCATCTTCTACCCGACCACGCGCAACCTGCTGGGCAACGGGGTGGTCATCAACCCGCCGGCCCTGGTGATCGAGCTCGACGGGCTGGCCGATGCAGGCTTCGATTGCCACAACCTGCACATCGCCGATCGCGCGCACCTGGTCATGCCGTACCACGTGCTCATCGACCAGCTCGAGGAGCGCGAGCGCGGCACCGCCAAGCTCGGCACGACCAGTCGTGGCATTGGCCCCGCCTACGTCGACAAGGTGGCGCGCCGGGGCATCCGTGTCGTGGATCTGATGGAGGCCGATGTCTTCCGCGCGCGGCTTGCCGCCGGGATGCAGCGCGCGCGACGGATCGTGAATGGCTACTTCGCGGCCGGCGGCGCCGACGACGAGATGCGCGAGGTCATCGCTGCCGCGCTCGACGAAGAGCGGGTGGCGGAGGCCTATCTGGTCGCCGGCGAGCGGCTGCGCCCCCACGTGGTCGACGGGCAGGCCGTGGTGGACGAGGCACTGGCCGCCGGCGACCATATCCTGCTGGAGGGGCAGCTGGGCACGATGCGTGACATCGACTGGGGCATCTATCCCTACGTGACCAGCTCCAGCCCCATCCCCGGCGGTGCGAGCCTGGGGGCCGGGCTGCCGGCAGTGGCCATCGATCGTGTGCTCGGCGTGGCAAAAGCCTACACCACAGCCGTCGGCGCCGGACCTGTCCCGACCGAGCTCAGCGACGAGATGGGGGAG
>DASSEC010000004.1:0-3020 GCA_035696685.1 Candidatus Limnocylindria bacterium
GGTCAGCGCCGCCGGCGAACACGGCCATCCGGGCGAACAGGATCCGATCGGCGGTTTCCAGCAGGTCGAAGCTCCAGTCGATTGCCCCGCGTAGGGTCTTCTGGCGCTCCGGCAGGTTGCTCGCCCCGCCGGCGAGGATACTCAGCCGATCGCCCAGCCGCGAGAGGATCGCCTGCGGAGTCAGCACTCGCACGCGCGCCGCCGCCAGCTCGATGGCCAGCGGCAGGCCATCCAGGCTGACGCAGATCTGGGCGATCGCCGGCGCGTTCGACGCGTCCACCGCGAAGTCGGGGCGCACCGCCATGGCACGTTCGACGAAGAGTGCGACCGACGCGAAGTGGGAGAGCGATTCCGGGTCGGCCATGGTGGCGTCCGGCAGCTCGAGCGGCGGAACGGGATACTCCTGCTCCCCATAGACCCGCAGCGGGGAGCGGCTGGTGGCGAGGACCCGTGCCTCCGGCAGCTTTGTCAGCAGCTCGCCGATGTCGTGCGCTGCGGCCTGCACCTGTTCGAAGTTGTCCAGCACCAGCAGGACCTGCTTCCCAGCCAGCTGCTCGGCCAGCCGGTCGAGCGCACCGCTGCCGCCGGGATCCGGGATGCCGAGCGCCTGCGAGATGGTGGGCAGCACCAGCGCCGGCTCCCCGATCGGGCCCAGCGGCACGAAGTAGACGCCATCGCGGAAGCGCTCGGTGGCATCGGCTGCCAGCTGCAGCGACAGCCGCGTCTTGCCGGTTCCTCCCGGCCCGGTGAGCGTGAGCAGCCGGGCGGTCTCCAGCAGCGCGGCCGCCTCCTCGAGCTCCCGCTTGCGGCCCAGGAACGTGGTGAGCTGCATCGGCAGGTTGTTCGGAACCGCGTCCAGCGTGCGCAGGGGTGGGAATTCGTCGGGAAGGCCCTCCACGACCAGCATCGCCAGCCGCTCGGGACGCGAGAGATCCTTGAGGTGGAACTCGCCCAGGTCGCGAAGGCCGACACCGTCAGGCAGGGAAGGCTCGGCCAGCATCCGCGCACTGGCCGACAGCAGCACCTGGCCACCGTGCCCGGCGTTCGCGATGCGAGCCACGCGATGCAGGTCGATCCCGACGTAGTCGTCGCCGGACAGCACGCCCTCACCTGCGTGGATGCCCATGCGGACCCGGATTGGTCCGTCGTCCGTCGGCCAGGATTCCGCAAGCAGGGCCCGTTGCGCGGCAGCTGCCGCCGCCACGGCTCGGGGCGCGGTCGGGAACACGGCGAAGACCGCATCCCCCTCGGTGCCGAACACCAGGCCCGCTTCCGCGTTCACCGCCTCTGTGAGCAGCTGCCCGTGGCGCTCCAGGACCGCTGGCCAGTGATCGGCAAGGGCCTGCGCGTGGCGGGTCGACCCCTCTATGTCGGTGAACAGGAACGTGACAGTCCCGGTGGGTAGCGATGCCACGCGCGCAGTGTCGGGCCCGCGCGCCCACACGGCAAGCAGCCGCCGGACAGTGGAGAGCTTCGGCTACGCTGCGGTCGTGACCCCCGAGGCTTCGCCCGCCCTCGATTCGCACGCCAGCCGCACGGCCGGCCTCAGCGCCCTGCACGACCGACCAGTTGCCGCCGCCGTGCTGGGGGCGGTGATCATCGCCTTCAGCGGGATCCTGGTGAAGCTGGCGGACGTGCCGCCGGCGACGGCGGCGCTCTATCGCTGCGCGTATGCGCTGCCCTTCCTGCTCGTCATCGCGATGGCCGAGCGGCGCACCTTCGGTCCACGGCCGCGCTCACAGGTGCTGCTGGCCTGGCTGGCGGGGATCTTCTTCGCCATCGACCTGGAGATGTTCCACCACACCATCGCCCTGGTCGGCGCGGGCCTGGCGACCGTCCTGGGCAATACGCAGGTCGTGTTCGTGGCGATCCTGGCCTGGCTGCTGCTACGCGAGCACCTGCCGTTCCGTACCGCGGTTGCCATCCCGGTGGTGCTCACCGGAGTCGTGCTTGTCTCCGGTGTCATCGGCGCCAACGCGTATGGCGCGAATCCGCAGCTCGGCGTCCTGTCCGGCCTCCTCACCGGCTTGTCGTACGCCGGCTTCCTGATCGTCCTGCGCCGCGGCAATGCCGACCTCCGTCGACCGGGCGGACCCCTGTTCGACGCGACCCTATCCGCCACCCTCGTTTCACTGCTGATCGGCTGGCCGCTCGGGGAGCTGCAGCTGGCACCGAGCTGGCCGTCGCATGGCTATCTGTTTGCGCTGGCGTTCACCTCGCAGTTCCTGGCCTGGCTGCTGATCAGCGTGTCCCTCCCCCGGCTGCCGGCGGCGTTGAGCAGCGTGGTGCTCACCATCCAGCCGCTCAGCTCGGTGCTGCTGGCCATGCTGCTCCTGAGCGAGGAGCCAAGCGCGGTGCAGCTGGTGGGCGGCGTCATCATCCTGGCCGGCCTGCTGCTGGCCACGGTGCGGCGCCGCGCCCAGCCGACCTGACGATCAGGGCCCTGCACGAAGCTGCATCGACTCGGCGACACGCACGGCGTCCTCCAGGGTCGGCGCACCCTCCACGCGAAGGGTGATGCCGCCTTGCTCCCAGATCAATGCGCTGCCCACCAGCCGCAGGGTGGAATCGAGGCGCTCGCCATTGGGTCCCTGGAAGAAGAGGAAATGCTCGCCACGGGCAATCCAGTAGGCCGGCATGCCCCCCACGGCGATGTGCTGCAGCAACGCGCCCTCGTGCAGCACCTTGATGAACGTGCCGGGCGTGATGTCGGCCCGAAATTCGGTGACCACGATCCCCAGGCCCGACGCGGGGTCAGCCGGCAACCCGGAGCGAGCACCCCACGCCAGGGCCACCGCGCGGGTTCGGTCGTCGTAGTAGACGTGGTCGGGCGCTCCCAGCACCGATCCATCGGGGACCAGGAGGCCGCCGAGCCGGGCCGTGGCGGTGTCCAGGTCCGTCCGCTGGCCGAATCCGCGCTCCGCCACCAGGGCCGACGGCAGCGGACTGCCCGGGGGAGGTCCCCCGAACACGATCTTCAGGCCACCGATTGCGAAGCCGATGCCGGCCACCACGCCGAT
>DASSEC010000005.1:0-11685 GCA_035696685.1 Candidatus Limnocylindria bacterium
GACGGCTCGATGAGTCCGGTGGACAGGTGCCGGAACAGGTGCACGCCGCGATACAGCGGCAGCGCCTCGATGATCCACGGGATCACCGGTGAGACACGTTCATAGACCGACAGCGGGAAGAAGACGCCGCCGAATAGGAACATCGGCATCACCACCAGGCCCATCGGCAGGTCGAAATCCTGCACCGTGCGCATGAACGAGGTGGCGGCCAGGCCCGCGGCGCTGAAGGCGGCCCCCAGCAAGATGGCGCCGGGCACGACGAGCACCACCCACGGCGAGTAGACGAGCCCGAAGACCGCCATGACCAGCACGAACGCCGCCGCGTACATCGTGCCGCGGAACAGCGACCAGATCAGCTCGCCAATGGCGATGTCGCGGATGCCCAGCGGCGTGGCCATCATCGCCTCGTAGATGCGCTCGTAGTTGAGGCGGAAGAAGACATTGAAGATCGTCTCGGCGATCGCCCCGTTCATGCAGGCCATCGCCAGCAGGCCCGGGGCGACGAATGCCGCGAACGGCACCGTGAAGCCGGGGACCACCTCCACGCCGGTCACGAAGTGTCCCAGCCCGAAGCCGATGCCCAGCAGGTAGAACAGCGGCTCGAAGAAGCCGGACACGATGACGATCCAGCTGTGCCGGTAGACGGCCATGTTGCGCTGCACCACGCGCAGCGACCGGCGCAGGGTGCCGAGCACCGGCTCGGCCGCGCCGGGTGCAGGCAGGCGGCGGGTGATGGCGGTCATCGGCGCATACCTAGCTCAGCAGCCTGCGCTTGAGGAGCCGATGGGCGAGGTAGAAGCCGATGACCAGCATCCCGAGCAGGTACGCGACATGGAGCGGCCACGACCCCAGGAACGCAGGCTCATTCAGGATCGTGCCGCGGATCAACGCGACGCCGTGGTACAGCGGAGTGACCGCGGCCACCCACTGGACCGCCTCCGGCAGCTGGGTGAGCGGGAAGAACGTGCCGCTGAACAGGAAGAGCGGGTTGATGACGAACCGGAACACCCAGCTGAACCCCTCGCCGGTTCGCTGCGTGGCGGAGAAGGCGATGATCACCGAGCTGAAGGCCATGCCCATCAGGATCGCGGACGGGATGGCCAGGATGGCGCCGGGCCAGCGTGGGATGCCGAACAGGGTGAGCACGACCATGAACACGCTGGAGATGGTCAGCACCCGGAAGGCGATCCACAGGAGCTCGCCGGCAAGCAGGTGCCGCACGTCCAGTGGCGTGGCCAGCATGGCCTCGTAATTCCGCCGCCAGGCGATCTTGCCCAGCACCGGAAACGTGGATTCGAATACGGCTGACTGCATGCACGTGGCGGCCAGGATGCCCGGTCCCAGGAACTGGACGTAGGGATAGCCCTGGAATGCCGCCGCACTGGTGCTGACGAGCGTCGCCAACCCGACGCCCATGGCCGTCAGGTACAGCAGCGGGGTCAGGAACGAGCCCAGGATGCTGCCGCGCCAGGTGCGACGGTAGACCCACAGGTTGCGCTGCAGGACGCGGGCCGCCGGGGCGATGCTGGCGACAGTCATCGGGCTGCCTACTCGACCAGGCTGCGGCCGGTGAGACGGAGGAAGACGTCCTCCAGCGTGGCCCGGCGGACGAGCGCGGATTCCAGCGGGATCTCCTGCTGGTGCACGGTCTCGAGTGCGCGCTCGCCGTCGCCCACGTAGAGCAGCAGCCGGTCCGGCAGCTCCTCCACCCGGTCGGCGATGCCGTCCAGCCGCCCGTTCAGGCTGGCGCGCACCGCGTCACTGACCCGGATCTCGAGCACCTCGCGCGTGGAGTACTGCTCGATGAGGTCGCGCGGCGAGCCCTCGGCCACGATCTTGGCCTTGTCCATGACGACCAGCCGATCGCACAGCTGCTCGGCCTCGTCCATGTAGTGGGTGGTGATGATCAGCGTGGCGCCGCGCTGCTTCAGCCGATACAGCCGCTCCCAGACCAGGTGCCGCGCCTGCGGGTCCAGGCCGGTGGTCGGCTCGTCCAGGATGATGAGCTCCGGCTCGTTGATGAGCGACCGGGCGATCGTCAGCCGACGCTTCATGCCACCGGACAACGGCTCCACCTGGTCGCTGGCCCGCTCGGTCAGCTGCACGAAGTCGAGCAGCTCGTCGGCGCGGCGGCGGGCGATCTCGCCGGTGATGTCGAAGTAGCGCGCGTACATCAGCAGGTTCTCACGCACCGTGAGCTCGGCATCCAGGTTGTCGATCTGCGGCACGACGCCGATGCGCGACTTGATCTGGCTCGACTGGTGGCGCGGGTCCATGCCGATGACCGACAGCTCGCCGTCGGTGATGGGCGACGAGCAGGCGATCATGCGCATCGTGCTGGTCTTGCCCGCGCCGTTAGGCCCCAGGAAGCCGAATGCCTCGCCGGTGCGCACGTCGAAATCGACCGCGTCCACGGCCAGGAAATCGCCGAAGCGCTTCGTCAAGCCGCGCGCGTGGACAAGGACCTCTTCGCTGGGGGGCATCCGACCATTCTAGTCGGCCGATCGCGGGGCACTTGACGCGGCCTCCGCTGGCGCCAATACTACGCGACACGTAGTAGTTCCACTCTTCCATGGAGGCACGCATGGGATCCCGGCCCGAAGTGAGCGACCCGGGGCTGTTGCTGCTGATCAGCCTGGCTGATGGGCCGAAGCACGGCCACGCCATGCTGCTGGACGTCGCGGCCTTCGCCGGCGTGCGGCTGGGTCCCGGCACGCTCTATGGCGCGCTCAGCCGGCTTGAGGAGGACGGCCACGTGGAGGCCCTGCCGGCCGAGGGCCGGCGGCGGCCCTACCGGCTCACCGGTGCGGGTAGGCGGCTCCTCGAAGGACGCCTGGGCGGCCTGAGCAGGGCGGTCCGCACGGGGCTCCAGCGGGTGGGCGCATGAACGCCCCCCGGCTCACGCGGATCCTGCTGCGCTGCTACCCCTCCACCTGGCGCGCGCGATACGGCCTCGAGCTCGCCGACCTCATCGAGGCATCACCCCTGACCCCGCGCGTCGCCCTCGACGTGGCGGCGGCCGGCATTCGCCAGCGGCTGCATGTCGCGCAGCTGGCGATCAACGGAGGACTCGTCATGACCATCGGTCCCGCCTGGCGCCATCCCACCGCCTTCGCGATGGTCGGCGCGATCCTTCTCCTGCCCACCTTCCTGTTCGTCGGCGCCTCGCTGCTTGCGTATGAGCTTGGCGTGGACGCCGTGCGCGGCATGATGGAATCGGTGACGAGCGCCATGGCCAACTGGCGCATCGTCGATCTGCTGCTGGTCGCCGCGCCGCCGCTGGCGTTCCTGGCGGCGCTGGCGCCGCTGGTGCGGCTGGGCGTTGACCGTCGCGATGGGGCGCTGGAGGGCGTGATCGCGGTCCGGGCACGGCTGCTGAACGTGACCATCGGCCTCGTGGCGCTGTTGCTGGCGGGCGTGCTGGTGTGGCACATCGTGGTGGAGTCGGTGCTGCAGGTCGGTCCCTAGCGGTCCGTCCCGCGGTAGGTCCGCCGCTAGCGGCGACCGGGGGTGCGGTCCTCCAGCTCCCAGGCGTGGTCAAGGGCATGCCACGCCGAGCGGCGGACGAAGTAGCGCGGCGTCCAGGGCTTCTGGGTGTTCCGCGGGTTCGGGGGCCGCTCGCCGGCGACCACGGCATCCAGGGTGGCGAGGGCCTCACGCCTGACAAGGGCCATCTCGTCCGCGCCCGCAGCCGGCTTGGCGTGGCGGCTGCCAAGCTGGCCGAGATAGGCGACTTCCGCCTCCAGCACGTGGCCGACCATCTTCGCCAATGTCCGTCCGCCGCCCCGCGGACCAACCGAAAGCGTCTTGCCCTTGGCCGTGCGCGCCGCCGCATCGAACGTCTTCCACGCTGCCTGCAGGATCGCCCGATGCCGGCGTAGCTCGGCGCCCGTCAGTGGCTTGCCATCGTTCGTGGCCGGCACGCCGGGGACGCCGTAGTCGGTGCCGCTGCCACCTGCGTGGCGCTCGACGACCTCGGGTGCGGCATCCGTCCCCGGCGGCAGCGGGCTGACCTTCGCGCCGCGCAGCACGTCGCGGTAGCGCGGTGCGTAGGCGAGCAGTGCCGCGATGGCCTCGTCATCGCCCTTTCCGCTGCGGCTCCAGCCGGGCCAGTCACGGGCGATCGCGAAGACCCGCTTGTCGCCGCGCTCCAGCACGATGGCCAGCGACTCGCGCTTCGCCATCGGCGACTCAGGCAGGCTCGGTCGTCGGCGACTCGATGGGGATCTCCGCCGTCTCGACGGCTATCGATGCCTCCGGTGTGTCCTCGGACGTGGCCGTCTCGACGGCTGCGCTTGAGCGCTGGCCCGCCTGCTCGGCCATCGAGCGCGCCCGCGCGATCATGGCGTCCACGTCCACACCGGCCATCCGCAGCAGGCGGAAGTCGAAGCGGTCGATGCCCGCCGCGCCCAGGGCCACGCCGGACCAGAACGCCGTCCGCGTCCCGAAGACCAGGCCCATGAATCCGCCGCCCAGCGCCGCCAGCGCCGAGCCGTTGATGTTCACGTCTCCGGTGCCGGGCGCATCGGGCCCAGCATCGAGCCTGTCTTCGGCCACCTTCAGGCCAGCCCGCAGCGCGGAGCCAACCAAGCTGCCCAGCAGCGCCATCGGGATCGAGAGCAGCAGTCGCATCATTCAGCCTCCCATGTGTCGCCCGGCTCCAATGCCACGACCCGGGCGGAGGTCGCGGCGGCAAGCTCGTCCGGCGTTCCCGCCAGGATCGGAAACGTTCCGTAGTGGACCGGGATGACCGTCGCCGCACCGATCAGGTCGGCCGCACGGCCCGCATCCCGGGGTCCCATGGTGTAGTGCCCGCCGATCGGCAGCACTGCGATCGACGGGGACCATCGGTCCTTTGCCAGTGCCATGTCGCTGAACAGGTCCGTGTCGCCGGTGTGGTAGACGACGGTGCCATCCTCGAAGCGGATGACCCAACCCCAGCAGCCGACCTCGCGGCTGCTTGGCCCACCGCCGGTCAGCGTCACCGCCCCGCTGTGCTCGGCGTGGACCATGGTGAAGCCGATGCCCGCCGCCTCGAACGTGCCGCCCTTGTTCATGCCCACTGCCTCGATGCCCTTCTCGCCGAGGAAGAGGCTCATCTCGTGCGAGCACACCACCTGGCCGCCGGCACGTGCCAGCTCCACCAGGTCGGCCGCGTCGTCGCCGACATGGTCGAAATGCCCGTGGGTGGGCGCCACCACGTCGACCTGCTCGATCGTGCGGTACGCATCGGCGTAGGTCGGCGCGCCGGTCCAGCGGTCGACCCAGACCCACTTGTCGCGGGGTGATCGGTACAGGACTCCGCCGTGGCCCAGGCGGGTGATGCGCAGTGACGCCATGCCGGCTCCTTCGGTTCTCCCCCCATCCTAGCCCGCAGCGCCGCTAGCCGGGGATGAGCAGCCGGCCAGCCTGCGCGATGCGTTCCATCCAGTGACGCTCGCGCCCGATGGTCGTCTCCGGTCCATGCCCGGGCAGCACCCGGACGTCGTCACCCAGGTCGCGGGCGAGGCGGGCCAGGGACTGCACCATGGCCGCGTCGTCACCGCCGGGCAGGTCCGTCCGCCCGTACGAGCCTGCGAACAGGACGTCGCCCGCCAGCAGCAGCCGATGCTTGCGCTCGTACAGGCACACCGATCCCTCCGTGTGCCCCGGCGCGTGGATGACCTCGAACGCCAGCCGGCCCACATCCACCCGCTCACCATCGCGCAGCTCCCGCTCGGCCGTGGTGCGCTCGATCTCCAGGCCGTAGTTGTTGCGGCCATCGAGCCGATACGCGTCGTCGGGGTGGATCGCCACCGGCGCGCCGGTCGCCCGTTTCAGCGGGCCGTTGTCGAAGATGTGGTCGATGTGACCGTGCGAGTTCGCGATGAGATGCACCCGCAGTCGATTTGCCGCCGCGCGCGCCACGAGGCTGTCGGTCGAGCTCATGCCCGGGTCGACGACCAGCGCCTCCGGCGATGTCCCGTCCCAGACCAGGTAGGCGTTGGTGTCCCAGGGCGGGAAGGCGCCAACCTCGATGCGCGGCCCATGGTCCGCGGGTCCAACGCCCCGCTCGACGACCGGTTCGCGCTCCGTCACTGCTCGCTGGCGCCGGCGGGACCGCTGATGGTCGGGGCGCCATCGGCCAGCCGGAGGCCGAACGCGCGAGCCAGCTCCGCGGCCAGCGTCTGCTCGACCGCCTCCATCGGCACGGGGTGGTCCAACTCGCGGGCCAGGCTGGTGACATCCTTGTCGCGGATGCCGCAGGGGATCATCTCGTCGAACCAGGCGAGCTTCGTGTTCACGTTCATGGCGAGGCCGTGGGTCGTCACGCCTCGCCGCACCCGCACGCCAATGGCCGCCAGCTTGCGCTGCTCCTCGACCCAGACGCCGGTCAGGCCGTGGACGCGGCCGGCAGTGACGCCGAAGGCGGCCGCCGTGGCGATGATCGCCGCCTCGAGGCTGCGGACGTAGCGACGCAGGTCCAGCGGGTCCCGCAGCTCCACGATCGGGTAGGCGACCAGCTGTCCCGGGCCGTGGAAGGTGATGTCGCCGCCGCGGTCGATGCGAACGTACTCGGCGCCGAGTTCGCGCAGGCGCTCGGGTGACGCCAGCAGGTTCGTGTCGTCGCCGCCGCGTCCGATGGTGTACACCGGGAAGTGCTCCAGCAGCAGCAGCCGATCCCCGATGCGCCTCGTGCGCCGCTGCTCCGCCAGCTCGTCCTGCAGCTCCCAGGTGGGGCGGTACGGGACGGTGCCCAGCCGTTCGACCGTGAGCACGCCGCCGTGGGCGGCCAGCAGCGGGTGGCTGTCCGACGCCGGGCTGAATGGCTGGTCGCGTTTCGGGCGGCGAGGGAGCGTGCGGGTGTCTGCCTGCGCAGCCGGGGCACGGCTGATGTCTCGGAACGTGGTCACCGGGATCGCTGGCTAGACCGCGGCGGCCGCCTGGCCGGGCACCTGTTCGGCGGCGTGGTAGCTGGAGCGAACCAGCGGCCCGGATTGGACGTGCTTGAACCCCATCTCGAGGCCGATGCGCCGCAGCTGCATGAACTCGGCGGGCGTGTAGTAGCGGTGGAGCGGCAGGTGCTGCCGGCTGGGGCGCAGGTACTGGCCGATGGTCAGCACGTCAATGTCGGCTTCGTGCAGCAGGCGCATGGCCTCCACCACCTCGTCCCACGACTCGCCGAGGCCGAGCATCAGCCCGGTCTTGGTCACCATCTCGGCGAAGCCGATCTCCGTGGCGATCGAGCGGCCGGTGGTCAGCACCCCCACGCTGCGGTCCCAGCGGGCGCGGCGCCGGACGGGGCGTTGCAGGCGTGGGACCGTCTCCACGTTGTGGTTCAGGATGTCGGGCTGCGCCTCGACCACCGTACGGATGTCTGCTTCTCGGCCGTTGAGGTCGCTGATCAGCACCTCGATGCTGGTCGACGGTGAGGCGAGCCGCATCTGGCGGATCGTCTCGCCGATGATGGCGGCGCCGCCATCGGGCAGGTCGTCGCGGGCGACCATGGTCACCACGGCATGCTTGAGGTTCATGAGCTTCGCCGCTTCCGCGACACGCCGCGGCTCGTCCATGTCGGTCACCGGTGGGCGCCCGGTGTCGATGGCACAGAAGCCGCAGTTCCGCGTGCAGACGCTGCCCAGCACCATGAACGTGGCGGTGCCCAGTGCCCAGCACTCGCCCTGGTTCGGGCACCGCGCCTCCTCGCAGACGGTGTGCAGCGACTCTGCCCGCATCAGCCGATTGACCGATGCGTACGTCTCGCCCATGCCGACCCGCACCTTGAGCCACTCCGGCCGCCGCCCGCCCGGCCCGGCATTCTCCGGGATCGGGTCACCAGGGGCCAGCAGCCCGCCGTCCACGCTGGCGCCACCGGGATACATCACCTCGGATGGCGAGGCATGGCCCGGCGGATTGCTGACAACGCTCAGCTCCCCAAGGGACGAGAAGTCCGGTTGCTGCTCCACGGTCACGCGGAAAGTCTAGTCAGGCCGCCTGCGGAGCGCGCTCGGCCGTCCGGACCGCGCGATCGGGTCGCAGGTCCACCCCGCGCAGGAGCTGCGCGTTGGCTGCCACCACGATGGTCGAGACACTCATCACCAGGGCCCCCACGCTCATGGGCAGCACGAAGTTCCATGGGGCCAGCACGCCGGCGGCGATCGGGATGGCCAGTGCGTTGTAGGCGGTGGCCCACACCAGGTTCTGGACCATCTTGCGGTAGCTCGCCCGGCTGAGCTCGATGGCCGACGCCACGTCGCGCGGGTCGTCCCGCACGAGGACGATGCCCGCCGACTCGACCGCGACGTCGGTCCCGGCGCCGATGGCGACCCCCACGTCGGCCTGGGCCAGTGCGGGCGCGTCGTTCACGCCGTCACCGACCATGGCGACCCGCACCCCTCCGGCCTGGAAGCGGCGCACCGCCGCCGCCTTGTCCGCGGGCAGCACCTCGGCGGCGACCTCGTCAATGTTCAGTCTCCGGGCCACCGAGTCGGCGACGGCCCTCGCGTCCCCAGTGATCATCGCCACCCGCAGCCCCATGGCGTGCAGTCGCGCCACCGCCTCGATGGATTCCGTCCGGATCTCGTCCTCCAGCGCCAGCGCGCCGAGTACCTGCCCTTCGGCCATCGCGTAAAGGACGGTCCGGCCCTGCCGATCCCACTCCGCCGTGGTGGCCTGCAGCTCGGGCGGCACGACGGCCTCGGACTCGGCCAGCAGTCGTGCCCCACCAACGGCGGCGCGCTGGCCGTCAATCGTGGCGGCCGCTCCACGGCCGGGAAGCGCCTCGAACGCCGCGGCCGGTGCGACGACGAGGCCGCGCTCAGCGGCGGTGCGGACGATGGCGCGGGCCAGCGGATGCTCCGAATCGGCCTCCACGGCCGACGCCGTGGCCAGCAGGCGGGCCTCGTCGACGCCGGCGGCCGGGGCGAGCGCCGCAACCGCGGGTCGTCCGCGCGTCAGCGTGCCCGTCTTGTCAAAGATCACCACGCTGACCTCGCGAGCCCGCTCGAGCGCCAGCCGATCCTTCACCAGCAATCCATTCCGCGCGCCAAGCGTGGTGCTGATGGCGATCACGAGCGGAATGGCCAGACCCAGCGCGTGGGGACAGGCGATGACCAGCACCGTGGCGGTGCGGATGAGCGCCTCTTCCGGCTGGCCCATGGCGATCCACGCGCCCAGCGTGATGACGCCGGCGCCCAACGCCACGAAGAAGAGCAGGGCGGCGGCTCGGTCGGCCAGCACCTGGGCGCGCGACTGGGAGGCCTGCGCCTCCGCCACCAGCCGCATGATCCCCGACAGCGCCGTCTGCTCGCCGACAGCGGTCACCGTGAGACGGAGGCTGCCGCCGGCTGCCACCGTGCCCGCCACGACCCGGTCGCCGGGCTGCTTCGGCACCGACCGGGACTCACCGGTGATCATGGACTCGTCCACGTCCGCCGAGCCGTCGACGACCTGCCCATCCGCCGGGACGCGGGTGCCGGGCCGCACGAGGACTCGGTCGCCCACCTGGAGACTGCCGGTGGGCACCATTTCGGTTGAACCGTCGGATGTCAGCCGCTCGGCGGAGTCCGGAAGCAGCTCGGCGAGGGCGGATAGCGCGCCCTGCGCCTGCATGATCGAGCGCATCTCGATCCAGTGGCCGAGGCTCATCACGGTGATGAGGGTGGACAGCTCCCACCACACGTCCACCTCGAAGATCCCGAGCGTCGCGGCCCACGACGCCACGAAGGCCACCACGATGGCCAGCGAGATCAACGTCATCATCCCGGGCAGGCGTTGCGCCAGCTCGGCCCGTGCCCCCTGCAGGAAGACCAAACCGCCGTACGCAAAGATGACGGTGCCGAGCACAGGCGGAATCCAATCGGATCCGGGGAATGAGGGCGCGATGTAGCCCAACCACTCCTGGACCTCGCGGCTCCAGATGACGACGGGGATCGTCAGGGCCAGCACGATCCAGAACTGCCGCCGGAAGGCGTCCGGGTCATGACCCGCGTGCGCCCCGTGGGCGCCGTGGCCTGCATGCCCGTTGTGTCCAGCGTGGTCGGCGTGGGCCTCAGGGCCGCTGTGCCCCGCATGGGCGCCATGTCCCGCGTGCGCCGAATGCTCGCCACGCGGGTCCTCAGATCCGTGCGCGGATCTCTCCGCCAGCGTGCCGGGATCAGGGGAATGGATGTCGTGGGCAGGTTGTGGATCGTGCGTGGCGTGGCCGTGCGAAGGATCGCTCACGTCGGGTGGTGCTCGGCTGCGGATACTCCCCACCAGTATGACGCCGCTCGTCGCGGCTGTCGCGTGGCGCGTAGAGTTTCCTGGCGTGACGGATCACACGGCGGCGACGCAGGCGGCCAGCATCGAGACGCGACTGCGGGACGTGGGCACGCCCGAGCGCGCGATCCAGGAGCGGCGCTACTTGAAGAGCAGCATGGACTTCCTGGGTGCCACGGTCTGGCAGATCCGCGCCGTCGTCAAGGCGTACCTGGCAGAGATCGGTGATCTCGATCACGATGGGCTGGTCGCCCTGGTCGACGCGCTCTGGACCGAGCCGATCCACGAGAGACGCATGGCGGCCACGGTGCTCCTCGAGCTCAGGAGCGGCCTGCTGACGGTGGCCGACCTGCCGCTGGTGGAGCGGCTGCTGCGTGAGTCGCTGACGTGGGCACTGGTCGATGGCCTGGCTGCTGACGTCGTCGGCGACCTCCTTGTGGCCAACGCAGCCGGCACCGTGCCCGTCCTCGACCGCTGGGCGGTCGACGACGACTTCTGGATCCGCCGATCCGCCCTCCTCGCCTGGCTGCGGCCGCTGCGCGCCGGCGCGCCGCTGGATCGGTTCCTGTCGTATGGGGACCGCATGCTTGACGAGCGCGAGTTCTTCATCCGCAAGGCGATCGGCTGGGTCCTGCGCGAGGTCGGCAAGCGACGTCCGGAGGAAGTTGCGGACTGGCTGGCGTCGCGGACGCAGCGGGCATCGGGCGTGACGATGCGAGAGGCAACCAAGTACCTCCCGCCGCCAGTGCGGGATCGGCTCATGGCGGCGTACCGGGAGCGGCGCCCCGCCCGCCCCTGACCGTACCGGGACCTCTCCTGGTATGGATCGGGCTGCAGGCCCTGGGGTGCTCGCCTGGATTCCTGCGGTCCGTCGCCTTCGCGGTCAGCCCAGGGACGCCGCGGGCCGGCGAGCGGGCTTGCTCAGCCGATTGGCGTCTGCGGATCCCATTCCTCGAGGCGCTTGCGGACATCGGCCATGAAGGCGCCCACCTGCGCACCGTCGAGCACGCGATGGTCGAAGGAGCAGGTCATGTTCATCATCGGGCGGATGACGATCACGTCCTCCCCCTCGATCGTCGTCACCACGGGCCGCTTGACGATGGCCTCCATCGAGAGGATGGCGACCTCGGGCGCGTTGATGATCGGCATGGATGACACCGAGCCGAACCAGCCGGTGTTGTTGACGGTGAACGTGCCGCCCTGGATCTCGTCCAGCTTCAGCTTGTTGGTGCGGGCGCGGGCCGCCAGGTCCTGGATCCGATGGTTTACGCCGCTGATCGAGAGCTGGTCGGCGTCGTGGATGACCGGCACCAGCAGCCCGTTGTCGACCGCGACCGCGATGCCGATGTTCATGGCCTGCTTGAGGATCACCCGGTCATCGGCGAACTGGCTGTTCAGGGTCGGGTGCTGGCGCAGGGTCTCGGTCACGGCCTTGACCACCGCGGC
>DASSEC010000006.1:0-4453 GCA_035696685.1 Candidatus Limnocylindria bacterium
CTTCTCCATCGAGTCTGTCAGCGAGATGGCGACGCCGATCCTCGAGCAGAAGCACATCGAGCTGCACACGTTCTTCAACGTGGAGGCGATCGATGCCGAACGCCACGTCGTGCAGTCGCTGGAGGGGGAGGAGCTGGCTTACGACCTGCTGATCCTGGTCCCGCCGCATCGGGGCGCCCAGTTCCTGGTCGATTCGGGGCTCGCCAGCGGCACGGGCTGGCTGCCGACCGATCCGCATACGCTGCAGGTCGGGGGTCGCGAGAACGTCTACGCGCTCGGCGATGCCACCGACCTGCCACTGTCCAAGGCCGGCTCCACCGCCCACTTCGAAGCGCCGGTCGTGGCCGAGCGCGTCGCCGCCACGGTCCAGGGACGCACGCCGACCGGGAAGCATGCTTCCTACGAGGGCCGGGTCATGTGCTTCTTCGAGGTCGGGGACGGGAAGGGGACGCTGCTGCAGTTCGACTACCAGCATCCACCACGCCCGCCCCGCCCGAACCGGCTGTGGCACCTGGGCAAGATCGTGTTCAACAAGACCTACTGGCACACCGTGCCGAAGGGTCGCGTGTAGGAGGGTCCCGGACGCGTCAATCTAACGTGGTGATCGGACCGTTCCACGCCAGCCCGTCCGGCGACGTCGCCGCCCGGCTTGGCGTGGATCCCTCGACCGGACTGACCGACGCCACGGCGCGGCAGCGGCTGGCGGAGACCGGGCCCAACGAGCTCGAGAAGCGCCAGCCGCCTGCCCTTCCCCATCTCGTCTGGGATGCGGTCACCGAGCCGTTCATCCTGCTGCTCCTGGCGGCGGGCAGCCTGGCCGTCATCCTGGGCGAGACGCGCGACGGGCTGCTGATGCTCGCCGCGCTGGTTCCCATCGTGGGTGCCGACGTGGTCACCGAATACCGTGCCGAGCGAGCGCTCTACGCCCTGCGGATGGCCACCGCCCCGCACGCTCGCATCCGGCGGAGCGGGGCGGCCATGGACGTTCCGGTCGCCGAGATCGTGCCGGGTGACGTCGTGCTGCTGCAGGCCGGCGACATCGTGCCAGCTGACCTGCGCCTCAGCTGGACGGACGGGCTGGAGCTTGATCGCTCGGCGCTCACCGGCGAGTCTCTGCCGGAGCCGGCGCGTGTCGATCCGGACCCGCCGGAGGCCGTGCTCGCGGACCAGCGGAGCATGGCGTACGCCGGGACAGCGGTCGTCAGCGGGACGGGCATTGGGCTCGCGGTGGCAACCGGCACTGCCACCGAGCTCGGCAAGATCGCGGCGACCCTGTCCGGCTCGGAGCGCCGCCGCTCGCCTGTCCAGCGCGAGCTGGATCGGTTGGTGCGCATCCTCCTGGTTGCCGCCATCTCCCTGATCCTGATCACGGTGGGGCTCGGCTTCGCCCGAGGCCAGACGGCGGGGGCGAACCTGCTGGCGGGCGTCAGCGCCGCCATCGCCGCCATTCCCGAGGAGCCTCCGATCCTGCTGGCGGTGGTGCTGGGGATCGGGGCGCATCGGCTCCTTCGCAAGCGCGTGCTCGTGCGCCGCCTGAGCGCCCAAGAGACGCTGGGCGCGGTGGATCTCATCCTGACCGACAAGACCGGCACCCTGACCCAGAACCGGCTGGCGGTTGCCCGGGTGGTTGGGCCCGATGGACCGATCGAGGGGCCGCCCCTCGTCGTGCTGCTGACGCTGGCGCTGCGCGCCGAGGACGACGCCTGGCACGCCGCCGAGGGCACGGCCACGGGCTCGTTCACCCGCGCGATCCTGGGGCGCCTGCTCGAGCTGGGTGGCGCATCCACCCTTGAGCCGGCCGAGCTGCTCGACTGCCGGTCGCCAACGGACGACAGGCCGTATTCCTGGACGCGCACCGTTGACGGCGAGCAGGCGGTCGGCGCGCCCGAGGCCTTGATGACGCTCCGCGAATCCCTCTTCGGCGACCGGGCGGAGCAGTGGCACGCGGCCCTGGCGGGCGAGACCGAGCAGGGCGGGCGGACCTTGCTGCTGGCGTCGCGATCGGGTGGCGGCGACTGGGAGCCGCGGGCGCTCATCGTGTTCGCCGATCCGCTGCGTCCCGAGGCCCGACCATCCATGGAGGCGGCCCGCGAAGCGGGCATCCAGGCCGTGGTGGTGACCGGCGATCACCCGGTGACGGCGGCCGCCATCGCTCGTGAAGCCGGGCTCGACACCTCGCACGTCGTCACCGGCGCGGATATCGATGCGCTGGACGACGACCAGCTGGCGGCTGCCCTGCCGCAGCTCCGCGTGGTCGCCCGCGCCGTGCCGCAGCAGAAGCTGCGCCTCGTCGACGCCGCTCGGCGCGCCGGGCGGACCGTGGCGGTCACGGGCGATGGCGTCAACGACGCCCCCGCGCTGCACCGCGCCGACGTGGCCGTGGCCATGGGCAGCGGCACGCAGGTGGCGCGCGAAGCCGCCGATCTCGTGCTGGGTGATGACTCCTTCGCGACGCTCATGGACGGCCTGCGCGAGGGGCGGCGGATGGTGGAGAACATCCGCAAGGGCCTCGTCTTCCTGGTCTCGACCCACGTCGCGCTGCTGGGCTTCATCCTGATCGCGACCGTTGCCGGGTACGGCCAGCCGCTGCTGCCGCTGCAGATCCTGTGGCTGGAGCTGTTCATTGACCTGTCCACGTCCGTGGCCTTCGAGCGCGAACCGGAGGAGCCAGGGGCCATGCAGCGGCCACCCCGCCCCAGGAGCCGCCCGCTGCTGACCACGAGCGTGCTGCTGCGGATCGCCGTGGCCGGTGGCTTTACCGCCGTGGCAGCGCTGGTGGTGCTGCAGCTGCGCGGGGGCGATTTCGACCACGCCCGCTGGCTGGCCTTCAACGTCCTCGCCATCGGCCAGGCGGTCCGCGCCTATGCGAACCGCAGCCTGACCGTGCCAGTGCTGCGGCTGTCGCGCAACGGCTTCCTGCTGCTCGCCTGCCTCGTGGTGGTGACGGTGCAGGTGACCATCCCGTTCGTGCCGCCGCTGGCAGTCGCCTTCCACGCGAGCCCGCTGTCATGGGCGGAGTGGGGCGTCATCGGCGGGCTCGCGCTGCTGCCCGGCGCGATCGCTGAAGGCGTGCGCGCGGCTCGCGGCCGCGAGTGGGTCGCCTAGCGGCTCAGTCGGTCAGCCCCCACAGGTCGCCGACGGTGAAGCCGTCCTGGAAGGGGTCGGCGGGGTCCACCACGTACTCGGTGCGGCCGGTGATCCAGGCGGAACCGGTCAGCTGCGGCACGACCGCCGACACGCCGCCAACCGTGGCCTCGCGCAGCAGCCGACCGGTCCAGGTGGTGCCCAGGATCCCCTCGTGGACGAAGTCTTGGCCGATGGCCAGCTCCCCGCGGGCGTGCATCACGGCCATTCGGGCACAGGTGCCGGTGCCGCACGGGGAGCGGTCCAGGACGCCGGTGAAGGACTCGGGACGCGACCAGTCCAGCGTGCCCGACGAGATGGCCACCGTGTTCTTGCCGTGCGCGCCAGGCACGGATGGAGGGCCGGTGAACTCCACGATCGAGATGCCACTCAGTTCGGGAGTCACCGGATGCGAGACAGGGATCTGCTCGCGGGCGGCGGCCTTGACCATCTCGCCAACCCGCACCAGGTCGCGGCCCTCGTCGGGCGTCAGGCGGAAGCCGAGCGCGGCGGCATCGGCCAGGGCGAAGAACATGCCGCCCCAGGCCACGTCCACGACCACGGTGCCCAGCTGCGGAACCTCGACGGGCGCGTCCAGGCGATGCGCAAAGGCGGGCACGTTCTCGAAGGTGATGGCCGTCGCCTTGCCGGCGTGCACATCGGCTCGGATGCGGATGGGGCCGGCCGGTGCCTCCAGCAGGAGCTCCGTCACCGGTTCCGTGACGCTGACCAGCCCTTCGTTGATGAGCGTGGTGGCCACGCAGATGGTGTTCGAGCCGGACATGGCCGGGTACTCGGACTGCTCCATGATCACGTAGCCGGCATCGGCTTCGGTGGACGTGGGGGGCAGGAGCACGTTGGCGCACAGGGCCGGATAGCCGCGGGGCTCGCGGAGCATCAGGCGCCTGAGCCGATCCCCGTGCTGCGCCAGGTGGTTGCGCTTCTCGAGCATGGTGGCGCCCGGCACGTCGTGGACGCCCCCCACCACCACGCGCCCCGGCTCGCCGCCGGCGTGCACCTCGACCGCCTTGATCACCGGGTCCAGCCGCATCGGTCCCGACCCTAGCACGGGCTCCCCGCCATGATCGGCGTACGATGCGGCCCCATGTCCCTCTCGACCCGATCATCCGAGCTGGAGCTGCTGGACGGCGCGGAGCTGGATCGGGCCGAGCTGCGCACCAACCTGCGCGAGATGGCCATGCTGAACCGCCTGCCGGGCGGCGTGTCGACGTCCGTGCGCGCCGTGCTCGGCTCGCTCAACGGACGAGCCGATGCGTCCGTGCTGGATATCGGGGCTGGTTCCGGCGACTTCGCGCGGCTGCTGGCCCGG
>DASSEC010000007.1:0-9303 GCA_035696685.1 Candidatus Limnocylindria bacterium
CCAGCTCGACGGGCCGCAGGGCGCCGCCGTCACCGCCGTCGCCGGGCGCCGGGCTGGCAGCCGGCGGCAGCTCTGCGGCAGGCGTGGAGGCACGGGCAGTCGCGGACGGCGATGGCACGTAGGTGGAATCGAGCACGGCCAGCTCGGGGGCGGCGGTGTGCCGCGGAAGCGCCAGGTTGAGCAGGAGCGCCACCACCATGGCCACGCACCAGCCGGCGGCGAGACGGATCGGCCTCGGCATCAGTTGCCGCGGATGGTAGCCCACGCCGGGCGCCCGCCATGCGCCGTCACACACCTGAGTCGAATTACCTGGAGGCAGGGTGTAGCGGATGAGGTCGGGTATTTGTTAGCATTGCTAATCAATGTCCCGATGTGACCCGGCTACGGCGCCACCACTGCCCAGCTCCCACAGATGTTCAGCCGCGACCTCGTCCTGACCCGCCTGCTCGCCGCCGTTCCACCCCGCCTGCGCGTGGTCGGGAGGGACGACGGAGCGGATCAGCTCCCCACACCTCCGGGCCAGGGGCCCGGCGGCTTCCGCCGTGGCGTGGCGGCGCTCCAGCACCGCAACTACCGCTACTACTTCTTCGGGCAGGCCGTCAGCCTGATCGGGACCTGGATGCAGTCGGTCAGCCAGCCGTGGCTGGTCCTACTCCTCGGCGGATCGCCGCTGCAGCTGGGCCTGGTGCTGGCCCTGCAGTTCGCGCCGCCCATGTTCCTGGCGCCGCTGGGCGGGGTGCTCGCCGACCGGGTCGACAAGCGCAAGGTGCTGATGGTCACGGCCGTGGTGGCCGCGATCCAGGCCGTCATCCTGTTCGCGCTGACCGTGACGGGCGTGGTGCAGATCTGGCACGTGATGGTGCTGGCCACGATGCTCGGCTTCGTCAGCGCGGTGGAGATGCCGGTGCGGCAGTCGTTCGCCGCCGAGCTGGTGCCGCGCCGCGACCTGGTCAACGCGATCGCGCTGAACAGCGCGAACTTCAACCTGGCTCGTGTCATCGGCCCGGGCCTGGCCGGGCTGGCGCTGGCCTTCTTCGGCCCGGCGTTCAACTTCGGCATCAATGCGGTGAGCTACGTGGCGGTGCTGGTCGGCCTGTGGCTGATGGACCCAACCGCGCTGCATCGTGTCGAGCGCCCGGAGCGCTTCGAAAGCGTGCGGCGGAGCCTGGCCGACGGCCTGCGCTATGCGATCCACACGCCGACGGTGCTGTGGCCGCTGGCGCTGCTGCTGGGAGTCGCGACGTTTGGCATGAACTTCCAGACACTGCTTCCGCTCTTCGCCCGCGACACGCTGAACATGGGCGCCGAGGGCTACGGTCTCCTCTACGCGACCATGGGCGCGGGATCGCTGATCGGCTCACTGAGCCTGGCCTTTGCCGCGCGGCGCCCGATGCTGGGCCTGATGCTTGGCGGCGCCGTGGCGTTCGTCGTCTTCGAGCTGCTGCTGGGCCTGACCCGCGAGGGCAATTTGGCCTTCCCGCTGATCCTGCTCGTCGGGCTGTCGTCCATGGTCATGGTCAACACCATCAACGTCATGGTCCAGAACTCGGTCTCGCACGAGCTGCGCGGCCGGGTCATGAGCCTGTACGTGACGGTGTTCGCCGGCTCGGCGCCGATAGGCGGCTTCTTCGCCGGTGCGGTGGCCGAGCTGTGGCAGGCGCCGGCCGGCTTCGTGCTCGGGTCGCTGCTGTCCGTGCTGGCCATTGGCCTCGTGGCGTGGCAGCTCCTGCTGCGCGACCAGCCATGGACCGATGCGTCCGCCGCCACCTCCCCGGTGGCGCCGGACGAGGACACGCGACGCGTCGCCAGCCGCTAGGCGGCTTCGTCAGCGCGTCACGGAGCGTCCGGGCAGCAGGACCTCCAGCTCGTCCAGCGCCGCGGCCACCGACGCCCTTCGCTCATCGGGCAGTGGCTCGATCAGCTCCATGGCGGCCTGCAGCAGGTCCCGCCGCATGGCGGCGGCCTGGCGGCGGCCACGGGGAGTGAGCTCGAGGCGCACCGCGCGGCGATCGTTCGGGTCGTGGCCGCGCTCGACCAGCCCGGCCTCGGCCAGGCTGCCGGCCAGCCGCGTGACCACGGGGGCGCTGACCAGCAGGCGGCGCGCGATCTCGGCCTGCGGCACCGGCCCCGAGGTGTGGATGATGCGCAGCACGTTGTACTGCTGGAACGTCAGCGACTTCCAGGCGCGCCGCCGTCGCGCGTGCGCGACCAGGTGGCGCATGACCTGCGGGATGGTGGCGATCAGCCTCGACTCGAGGTCGTCGACCGGGCGCGCCCCATGCGCGCGGGCCGCGGCCCGCTGAGTGGTGGACGGGCGCGCGGTGACGGACATCGGCCTCGATCCTAGCACCCCCTCGCGCTCGTCCTCGCCGGGCGTGACCCTGGGACTCCTCTCCCTTGGCCATGCGGTGATCCACGCGCAGAGCGCGCTGATGGCGCTGATCTACCCCATCGTGATCGTGCAGTTCGGCCTGGTGGAGCGAGACATCGGCCTGTTCATCGCCATCACCACGGTGGCCGGCGGCTCGATGCAGCTGGTCTACGGCTTCGTGACCCGCTACGTGGGACGCCCGACGCTGCTGGCTGGCGGCCAGCTCCTGTTCGGCACCGGGTTGCTGCTCGGCGGGCTGGCGCAGTCCGTGGGCGGGCTGCTGGGCTCGGTGAGCCTGGCCCGGATCGGCGCCTCACCGCAGCACCCCGTCGGCAACGCCCTGCTGTCGGATGCCTTCCCGCCGGAGCGCCGCGGCTTCGCCATCAGCGCCCACATCAGCGGCGGCAACGTCGGCACCGTCCTGGTGCCGTTCGTCGGCGGCGCGCTGCTGGCCGTCTTCAGCTGGCAGCTGACGCTGGCCCTGTTCGGCATCCCGGCGTTGCTGGTGGGCGCGCTCATCGCGCTGCGCGTCCGCGAGGACGGCCGCGCCTATCAGGTCACTGCCCGCGAGTCCGGCTCGGTGTGGCAGCAGCTGCGCAGCGTGCTCCGGCGCGGCGACCTGCGGCTCATCCTGGGCGCGGCCATGGTCGCGGCCGGGGGCCGCGGCCTGGACATCCTCGCGCCATTCATGCTGCTCTACCTGCGTGGCCCGCTGGGGATCGACGAGGGCACCACCCGCTGGCTGTATGCCCTGCTGCTGGTGGGCGCCGTGGTGGGCCCGCTGCTGGCCGGCTGGCTGTCGGACCACCTCGGGCGGCGACGGACACTGGTGGGCTACTACCTGCTCTCGGCGGCGGGCATCGTCCTCTTCCTGGCAGCGGGCGCCAACCTCTTTCTGCTGGCGCCGCTGCTGCTGCCGTTCGGGACCGCGGTCTTCAGCGAGTCCCCGGTGCTCCAGGCCTACCTGGCCGATCGCGCCACGGGACCCAGCCGCGATGTCGCCTTCAGCGTGTACTTCACCTGCGCCTTCGGCATTGGCGCGCTGTGGGCATTCATCATCGGCTCCGTCGTCTCCAGCTGGGGCTACCCGGTGGCGTTCGGCGTGATGGCGGTCTCCTACCTGGCTGCCGCCGCGCTGCTGCTGGCGATCCGCGACCGACCGCCCGTCGCATCCACCGCGAGCTAGCGCGGTACGTCAGCCGAAGCCGGCGGCGCCGTAGGGCGTGCGGAATGGGTGCCCGACGAAGGCATACCAATAGTCGCCCTGTCCGAAGTGGAAGCCCTTGATCACGGTCTTCTGCACCCAGATCCGGACGTCAACGATGTCGGGATGGGCGCTGGTCCGGAGCGCGGCGGCGCGGTAGCCACGACCCTGCTTGAACGCCCAGCCGAACGTGTGTCGCGGGTAGTGGAGCAGCCGGGCCACCAGCGCATTGGCATCGCCATAGGCCGTGGCGAAGTAGGCCGACGCGCCGAGCTTCAGCACCGGATACGAGTAATTGCGCACCCGCTGCCGGGCCTGGGTCAGCGTCGTCAGGGGGTCGCTCTTGCTGTATCGCTCGCCGAAGCCGGGCGCATAGTGCGACTGGCCGTAGATCATCACGAAGCCACGCGCCGGGTGGATCGGGCCGCCCTTGCAGTAGCGCCGCTGTGCGGCGCCGTCGGCCGAGGTCAGCGTCCCGCGCAGCGCCTTCTGGCCGCAGTACACCAGCGTCCGGGTCCAGTCGTCGCTGTCACCGTGGGTCGTTGTGCGGTTCAGACCCCAGCCGTTGGTGCGGTCCGTCAGCTCGAGGCTCGAGTACGGATTCGGGTAGCCGTTGCCGTGGCCGAAGTAGACGATGATGTTCGCCCCGCGCACCGCGTTGATGACGTTGGCGAACGTCGCCCTCGGGGAGTAGGCCTTCACGACGGTGGCGCCCGCGGCCCTGGCGGCTGCGGCGACCTGGTCGCCTCGATAGCGGTAGTTATCGGTCAGGGAGCCGACCGGCCCGACGATGATGGCGACCTTGAGGCCGGCGCCGGCAGCGGTGGCGGGTGGCGGAGGCGGAGCGATGACGCCCGCTGCGGTGAGGCAGAGGGCAATGACGAAGCTGGTCAGCGCGTGGCGCAATACGGATCCCCCGTGTGCGTGATTGCGGCGGAAGTGCCCAGCTCACCCTAACGATCGTCACGCGCGGCATCCATGGCGGGATGGTCCCGCGGCAGGCGGTCCCTTTGACCCCGACCGATGGTCAGGGGCTGCGCGCGCGCCGCGCGGGGGGCGGTGTCAGCCGTCCTTGGCGATCAGGTGTGCCAGGGCGGGACTGTCGGGCGCCGTCAGGTCGTGGACCGTTGCGCCATCCACCTCGGCCACGATGATGCCGCCGACCTCATCGTTCGCCGTGTCGAAGATGTGCAGCGCGCGCATCCGCTCGGCCTGGCGGTGGTTGTCGTCGGTCGGGGTGAGGTAGTGCACCGCGGCAGCGCGGTAACGATGGATCAGGAACAGGTGCAGGAGCGTCATCAACCGACGGCGGCGCAGCCGTGGATCGGTGTTCTGGTCGCGGACCGACAGGATCCGCCGGCCCCGGCGGTCGTCGATGATGGTGAAGATGATGTTCGCGAGCTGCTGACCATCGGCATCGGTCACGGCCAGCTCCAGGACCTCGGAGCCCGCAGCGTGCGGCCGCAGGCTGACCTGCAGATCCGTTTCGATGGCGTTGTGCTCGGCCCAGCGCGCGAGCCAGCCTGCCAGCAGCTTGGGGGGCACCTCGGTCTGGACCAGGTGCTGCACCTGGGTCGAGCCGGCGCCCATGGCCTTGGTGGTGGCCGTCAGTCCGGAGGCCCCGAGCAGCGCGGCGTCGGCCCTGGGGCCGCCGACCAGCGTCTGCGGGGTGCGATAGGGAGACTCGAGCAGGCGCAGCTTCCGCTGCAGGCGCGCCAACGCCAGCATGCCGTCATCGCGCAGGGCCGTCGTGAACTCCTCGGCAGCCAGCCCGTCGATCTGGTGACCGCCGTAGGTGATGAAGTTGAAGACGTATCCCATCCGGCCGAGCTCTTCCGGGAAGGCCCGCATCTCCTCGTCCGTCATCCCGGTGGTGTCCCAGTTGAACGACGGTGAGAGGTTGTAGGCCAGCATCTTGTCCGGGTAGTGCGCGTGGATGGCATCGGCGAACTCGCGCGCGTCTGCGAGGTCCGCGGTCTTGGTCTCCATCCACAGCAGGTCCGCATACGGCGCCGCCGCCAGCGACTTGGCGACCGCGTAGCCAATGCCGCCACGCACCTGGTAGTAGCCCTCGGGCGACTTGGCGCGCTCGGCGTCCCACCAGGCGCTGACTCCCATCTGCCTGGCCATGGCCAGCGTGCTCGACCACGGGGTGGTGGCGCTGGCCGACGCCCATTCGTCGACGCTCATCGGCAGGTCGACACCCTCGTCCTGGCGGAACGCGATCCGCTCGGCGACCGCTTCGGCGAGCGTCTGCAGGCGAGCATCGGCCTCCCACGCCTCCAGGAAGGCGTCCGCGGCGCTGTCCAGCGTCTCCTCCGGATACCCCTCACGGTGCGACTCCGCGGCCGCCCGAATGGCCGGGAGCAGCCCGGCGCGCTCGAGCCAGGCGTCCGCGGCTGACGCTTCGTCGTCCGGAATGGCGTACAGGAGATGTCCGTTGATCTCCTCCACGCCGGCGTCGTGCAGGCGGCGCACGACGGCCAGGAACGCCGCCTTATACGACGGCACGTCGGGGTTGGTGGCGCCCAGGATGAACGGCTGGTCGCGCTCGTCCCCCGAGCCGTCCAGGAGGTTCGCCGCCTCCGCGTCGGTGCGGGCCACGATCAGCCCGGGAACGCCCATCACGTCCAGCTGGAAGCGCGCCGCGTTCAGCCGCTTGATCTGCTCATCGCTCGACACCAGGACCTTGCCGCCCTGGTGCCCGCACTTCTTGGCGCCCGGTTTCTGGTCCTCGATGTGGTAACCGGCCACGCCCGCTTCCACGAAGCGCCGGATCAGGTTGCGGACATGCGCGTCCCCGCCGTGGCCCGTATCGGCGTCGGCGATGATCAGCGGCTGGAAGTCGATCTCCGGCGTGGAGCGACGCTCGTCATCGGACATGCGGGCGCGGGCGAAGCGCTGATTGCGATCCGCGGCCAGCAGCGCGCGGACGATGCCGGCGGCCTCGTCAGGGACCTGTGACAGCGGATAGCTGGCAAGGTCCGGTCCCGGATCCTCGTCGGCCGAGCCCTTGGCAGACGTCGCCCAGCCGCCCAGGTAGATCGCCTCGATGCCGCCCCGCAGCATGGCCACCGCCTGACCGGGGCTGTACGGACCGTAGGTCGTGATCGAGCGCCCCAGCTCGAAGAGCTCGCGCAGGCGGCGGTGGAGTCGGTCCGCCGCGTCGCGGGCAACGGGGTACGCGGTGCGCACGGCGCCCCGCTGCTCGACGACCTGGCGAGGTGAATAGAGACGTCGCAGCCCGGCGAATCGGTCGCCGGCCATCCAGCGCCGCGTCTCCTGGACCTCGGCGAGCAGCGGGTCCTCAGCTTCGGGCGCAGATGCGCCGGGCTTCGCGGTCAGTGCCAAGTCAGCCTGCCCGTTCTACTCGTTCGCGTGGTCGCGGTCGCAGAGGTCGGGGCAGGTGCATTCCGCAAGCTCGGCGACGCTGAGCACGTGCGGACGGGCAGGCACCTCGGGGCGCCAGAGCAGCCAGTGATCGAGGCGCGCGGCCTGCACGTCGACACGGTCGAGCGGGGTGCGCGTTGATCGTCCGAGGCGTGGTTGGGACCAGGTGTTTTGCAGCATGTCTCACAATATGGCAACTTACGTGCCATAAGACAAGACGATTGCTCGGATAGGGGTCATAAATATGCCTGATACCGGTGCACCATCGAGCGCGCACGATCCGGCGCCGATGGACACCGCCCGGCTCGAAGCCTTCGTGGAGGTGGCGCGCAGCGGGTCCATCTCGAAGGCGGCGGAGGCGCTGTTCGTGACGCAACCGGCGCTCACCGCGCGGCTGCAGGCCCTGGAACGCTCGCTGGGGACCGACCTGCTGGTCCGCGGCCGCCACGGCAGCCGCCTTTCGGAGGCCGGCAAGGCGCTGCTGCCCCACGCCGAGCGGGCACTGGCGGCGCTGCGCACCGGGCGCGTCGCGGTCGAAGAGGTCCGCAGCGGCAGCGCAGGGCAGCTGACCATCGGCGCCGCGCCGGCAGTGAGCACCTACGTCCTGCCCGCCATGCTCCATCGGTTCCAGGCCAGGCACCCCCGGGTGCGGCTGGTGGTGCGCTCGGGCCACTCCGAGGAGATCCTGCAGATGGTGCTGCGCGACGAGGTCGAGATCGGGCTGATGCGGCCCATCCAGCACCCGGAGGTGACCTCCACGCTGCTGTATGAGGACGAGCTGACGCTGGTCGTGCACCGTGGCCATCGCTTCGCGGCGGCCGGCCAGGTGCGGATGGGGGAGCTGGCCAGCGAGCACCTGATCCTGTTCGACAGGAACAGCAGCTACCACGAGCTCACCAGCGCCATCGTCCGCCAGGCCGGCATCTCACCCCGGGGCCGGCTGGAGGTGGACAACATCGACGCCGCCAAGCGCATGGTGGAGCAGCGCCTGGGGATCGCCCTGCTGCCGCGCACCAGCGTGCAGGCGGACATCGGCTCCGGACGGCTGGTCCCGGTGCACGTCACCGACATGGCGCCGGTGACGCGGCAGATCGTGATCGCCCGACGCCGGGACGCCGGCGAGGTGACGCCGGTGCTGGCTGCCTTCCTGGCCACGCTGCACACGCTGCGGCCGGATGCGGAGCGCTCGCATCGGTTCCTGGCCTGAGGTCCACGCAGGTCTAGCCCGCAGGCACGGCAGCCCCTAGCATGGGCGGCCACACTCGAGTCGCGCCCATGGAGGAGCCGATGGATCCGAAGCGCGCCGCCAACATCCCGCTGCTGGCCGTGCTCGACCGCCGCGGGCTGGACAACGTGCTGCGGACCGCCCGCGAGCAGACGTACGCGCCCGGGGACGTGGTCGTGGCACAGGGGGATCCGGCTACACGCCTGTTCATCATCGTGTCGGGCACGGCGGCAGTCGAGCAGGAAGACCAGGGCCGCGTCGGCACGCTGGGCGAAGGCGAGTTCTTCGGGGAGCTGGCGCTGATCGAGGCGCATGGCCGCACCGCCACCGTCCGGGCCGACAGCGAGCTGACGTGCCTGGTCATCCCGGCCTGGGAGTTCAAGGCGTCGCTCGAGGAGCATCCGAAGATGGCCATCCCGATGCTGGAGACCATCATCTCCCGCCTGCATCGTCGCGAGCACCACGTCAGCTGAGAGGGCATCGACTTTCGTGACCACCGACCAGAGGACCGACGAGCACCGGGACAGCCATCCGGGCCAGGCGCACGTCGAGGCCACCATCGAGAACCTGCTGCGCGAGGAGCGCAGCTTCCCACCGCCCCAGGCGTTCACCGCGCAGGCCAACGCCAACGACCCGGCCATCTACGAGCGGGCAAGCTCCGACGAGGGCTTCCGCGCCTTCTGGACCGAGGAGTCGAAGCGGCTGGACTGGATGGAGCCATGGACCGAGCTGCTGGACTGGCAGCGCCCCTATGCCAAATGGTTCCTGGGCGGGAAGCTGAACGTCAGCGTCAACTGCCTGGACCGCCACGTCGCCAACGGGCTGGGCGACAAGGTCGCCTATTACTGGGAGGGCGAGCCCGGCGACACCCGCACCATCACCTACCAGGACTTGCTGGACGAGACGTGTCGGATGGCCAATGCCCTCCGCGCCCTGGGCGTCAGGAAGGGCGACCGGGTCGCCATCTACATGCCCATGATCCCGGAGCTGCCGGTGGCCATGCTGGCCTGCGCCCGGATCGGCGCCACGCACAGCGTCGTGTTCGGCGGGTTCAGTGCCGACGCGCTGGCGGGACGCATCGAGGATGGCAGCTGCGTGGCCGTGATCACTGGT
>DASSEC010000008.1:0-2354 GCA_035696685.1 Candidatus Limnocylindria bacterium
ATCTTCGCCGACTGGGAGGTCGCCAAGACGGACGCGGTCCAGGGCTCGCCTCACCTGTTCGTGGCGGACGGCACCAACGCGCAGAACCCCGGCCTGGAGATCGACTGGAACGAAGGTGCCAATGGGGTCTGGCTGCCGACCATCGTGTCCGACCAGGCCTGGATCTACGAGGACTACCTCCGCCGCGCGGCTGGCTGAGCCGATGCGATCTAACGAGACCGTCGACCGGAGCGTTTCAGGCAACGTGCGACTCCCGCCCTTCCAGGTGCTCGTTGACACCCATACGCGCGAGCTGCATCGGTATCTCGTGGTCCTGGTGGGTCCGGATGCCGCCGAGGACTGCCTTCAGGAGACGTTCGTGTCCGCTCTGCGTGCCTATCCCCGCCTGCGCCATGGAGAGAATCTCCGGGCCTGGCTGTACACGATCGCCCACCGCAAGGCGACGGACACCGTGCGGAAAGCCACGAGGCACCCCCTCGGCCCCGGACTGGAGGGTCTTGCTCCGGGGCGGGAGCCGTCGGTCCAGGCCCACGAGCCGGCCGATGACGGGCTGTGGGCCACGGTGCGCGCGCTGCCGGCGAAACAGCGCATGGCGGTGGTGCACCGTTACGTGCTGGACCTGGACTACCGTCAGATCGGAGAGCGCATGGGTACCAGCGAAGAGGCCGCCCGACAGAACGTGCGCGCCGGGTTGCGACGGCTGCGTCAGGAGATGGACGGATGAACGACCTTGAGCGCCAGTTGGCGCACCCGGAGGCCGGCGACCTCGACGTGGAACGCTTCCAGGCGCTGCTCGGGGAGCGGGCTGCTGCCGCCGGGCTGCTGGACATTGCCTTTGCGCCGTTGGACTCGCCGCTGGGGCAGCTGCTCGTCTTCGTCACGCCGCGCGGCGTGCTCAAGATCGCCTACGACAACGAGGCCACAGATGCGGCGCTGGAAGAAGTGGCCGAACGGGTCAGCCCGCGGATCCTGAATGCGCCGCGGCGCACCGATGAGCTCCGGCGCGAGCTGGACGAGTACTTCGCCGGCGCGCGTCGCCGCTTCGACGTGCCGGTGGACTGGTCGCTGATCCGCGGCTTCGCCCAGGGCGTGCTGCGAGCGACGGCGAAGGTGCCATTCGGCGAGACGACCACGTACCAGCAGGTGGCCGAGGCAGCCGGCTCGCCGCGCGCCTCGCGCGCCGCCGGCAACGCGCTGGGCTCGAACCCGATTCCCATCGTGGTGCCATGCCACCGCGTCCTGCATTCGGGCGGAGGCCTGGGTGGCTATGCCGGCGGCCTGGAGCGGAAGCGGACCCTGCTGACGATCGAGGGCGTGCTGGGCGATTAGGCGCCCTAGGCGACCGCGCCTCGGGCGAGCTCGGTGACGCCCCAGATGGCCGTCGCTCCCACGCTGCCCAGCAGCACCGCCAGGGCATAGGCCGCCGTCCGCCGCTCCCGGAGGAGCACGAGCGGGGCGACGAGCGCGAGCACGGCATCCACCACGGCGACCTGCGCGTCCGTGGCCGCCAGGTCGATGCCCGTCCAGAATTGGTGCTGCACCAGGCGAAATACGGCCTCCGCGAGCAGCGCGCCGGCAAGCACGCCAACGGCCTGGGCGCGACGCGGCTGGCCAGCGGTCGACCACGCGGCGCCGCAGGCGCCGAGCACCGGCCCGACCACCACTGCCACCGCGGACCACGCCGCGAGGGCGCGGCCGAGCTCGGCCACGGTGTGGCCGCCGGCGTAGATGCCGGCGTAGTAAGCGCCAACTGCCAGCACCAGCGTCAGCAACCCGGCTCCGGCCCCGGTGAGTGGACGGCTCTGCAACGCCCCGGCTGCGAACGCGACGACGAACCATGGCCCGGCCGCATTGGCCAGCGCCACGACGACGTGCAGCGGGGTGTCGCCGCGCAGCCCGTCTCCGAAGGCGCTGAACGCGCCCAGCAGCAGGCCAATCGGGATGGCGGCCAGCAACCGCCAGATGCCTGGGGTCACGGCCGGCAGTCTATCGGCCATGGCAGGGACCGGGTCCGGAGCGGGGTGGGTGCGATAATCGGCCGGTCATGACGATCACCAAGAAGGCGGACGCGCGTCCATCCGCGTCCTGGGGCCTGGCGGCGCGGGGCAAGGTGCCGTGGGAGTACGCATCGGCTCCGGAAGCGACCGATCACATCACCATCCAGCCCGAGTACGGGCTGTTCATCGATAACGAATTCCGTCCCAGCCGGCCCAAGGCCACGTTCGAGGTCATCAACCCGGCCACCGAGGAGCGCCTGTCCAGGGTTGCCAAGGCTTCGAAGACCGATGTCGACCGGGCCGTCGCCGCCGCCCGCCGCGCCTACCAGCAGACGTGGTCGCGGCTGCCCGGCAGCG
>DASSEC010000009.1:0-6036 GCA_035696685.1 Candidatus Limnocylindria bacterium
GCGGCTGCCCCCGGGTCGACCGCGCGAGGCCGTGGCCGAGCGCACGCTGCTGGTCACGGGCATCGGCTGCTACGTCGCGTGGATGGTCGGGACGGTGCTGGGCATCCTGGGCGCGGGCGTCCAGGGCCTCAACGGCGTCGCCGAGGCCCTGTTCCCGGTCCTGTTCGTGGGCCTGGCCGCCCTGACGGCGCGAACGCTCAGCCTGGCGGCGCGGGCGATTGCCGCTGCCCTGCTGACCGCGCTCATCTGCCTGCTGGCTCCGGACCTGCGCGCGCTGGCGCCCGCCGTCGTCGGGTTGCTGGTCGCGCTGCCGTCAGATCCAGCGCCGCGGGCGGCCGCTGAGGACCCCGCGGCATGAGCCTCCTTACCGTCCTGGCCCTGGCCGCGATCACATACGGCAGCCGGCTCAGCGCCATGGTCCTGCTGCCGCGGCCATCAGGTCGCATCGAGGCGGTGCTGGCCCGCGTCCCCGCGGCCATCTTCGCCAGCCTGGCGACGCTGTCGCTCATCACGCCGGAGCGTCAGCTCGTGGCTCCACCGGTGATGGTCGCCACGGCTGCCGCCGTGCTGCTGGCGCCGCGGCGCTCCTTCGCCCTGTGCCTGGCAGCGGGGATCGCCGGCTACGCCGTTGCCGTGCTGCTCGGCAGCTAGGTTCCGACCGCGCCGGCCATCACCGGCTTGGAGGTTGGCGCCGAGACCCGCTGCGACTCAACCGTGACGGCGAACGTGGTGAAGCCGGACAGGTCGCGGTCGACCGGCACCACGGCCACCGCATCGGCGCCAGGACGGAAGGTCCCCACGTCCACCGGCCCATCGGGACCGATGAGCCACAGCTCATAGAGCCGATTGGCGGGCAGGGAGCCCAGGTCCGCCACCACGAACGAGGCGCCGCTCCCCGGGGTATCGACGACGTAGCCCCGGCCGCCGCCGCCCTCCACCCTGAATGCCGCCTGCCCGCCGGAGATGGCCGCCGCCACGTCGCGAAGCGCGCGATCGCGATCGGCCAGCTGACCGGAGAGCATCACCCCCCAGGCACCCACCGCGATGACCGCAGCCACGGCGGCTAGTGCGAGCGGCCGCGCGACCTGTGGGGAGAGCCAGTCCAGCCATCCGCGGGCTCGCGGATCGGTCGCCGGAACCGGCTCGGCTGCGGCAGCCGCCGAACGCGGGGCGGCCTCGACCGAGCGCATCAGCCGGTCCCGCAGCGCCGCGCTGGGCTCGATGGGCTCCAGGCCTGCCGCCACGACGGCATCGGCCCCCAATAGCGAGCGCAGCTCCGCGTGTGGCTGGCGGCACGTCTCAAGGTGCTCGCGCGCCGCGCGAGCCTCATCCGCGTCCACGGCGCCGAGAGCCAGCGCGCCCGCGAGCTCGTCCACGTCCCGACACTCGAAGCGGAGCCGCGTCATTGGTTCATGCCCTCCGCGCGTATCGGCTCGGCCTGGACGGACAGCGGAGCGGCATCGGTCATGCTCAAGCTGTCACGCAGCTTGGCCAGGGCCAGCCGCAGGCGCCCGTTGGCAGTGCCCTGCGGCACGCCGGTCAGCTGGGCGATCTCCCGGTAGGTGCGACCGCCGAAGTAGGCGAGCTCCACCGCCTGCCGTTGCTCGTCGGGCAGCGACTCGAGCGCCTGGCGGAGCTCGACAGCAGAACGGCGCGCCGCGGCAGCCTCCCAGGTCGGGTTCGGGCCGGTGCGGAGGAGCGACTGCTCATCGGCCTCGCCGACCTCCATGCTCGGCCGTGTGCCGCGCAGGCGATCGATGGCCCGGTTGCGGACGATGGTCAGCAGCCACGAGCGCAGGCTGCCGCGTGATGGATCAAATCGATCGATCTTCTGCCACGCCGCCACGTATGCATCGTGCACCAGGTCCTCCGCCAGCTGCCGGTCCGCCACGACGCGAACGGCCACCGCCATCGCGACCGAGGCATAGCGGTCGTACAGCAGGCCGAGCGCCTCGCGGTCGCCGGACCGGAGTCGTTCTGCCAGAAGTCGATCGTCGAGCGGCTGAGCGGAATCCATCATGCGTGCGGCTCGCGGCCATCGGCGGTCGCTCCCGAGATGAGAACGACGTCGAGCTGCCTTCGTATCACGCGGGCCGTCGGGACCACAGGGTATCGGAGCCTCCTCAGGCTAGATCCAGCACCAGCCGGATGGCGGCGGACCGGAGCTGATCTGGTCGTCTGGCAGGGTCAGGGTAGGGGCCCCAGGTCGCGCGCAATCGGTGAGCCACATGCGGGCGCGCCAGCCGTTGGCATCCAGCGGGAGGGCGACCAGCACCGGCGCGAAGAAGGCGAACAGGCCGATGACCGCCACCCCGAGGACGCCGGACAACACGCGCGCCGGAACCCAGCGCCACGCCCACGCCACCACCACGCCGGCCGCCGCGTACAGGAAGGGGATGGTCGGCAGGATGTACCACAGGAAGACCTGGCTGCGGTTGCCCTGCAGCCCCAGCCACGGAAGATAGGTCGCCACCGCGGCCACGATCACCACCGCCGCCGGGCCGCGCACGCGCCAGCCGGTACGCGCCCAGAGGACAACCAGGATCAGCAGCGCTGCGATTCCCAATCCCCAGGCCAGCGGGCTGCCCAGGGCCAGGATCTCGCGATAGCCGGAGGAGTCGTCGAAGGAATAGGCGACGGGCCGCTTGAGGAGCAGCCACGACCACGGCGGGGACTCGTATGGATGGCTGCCCGCCAGGGTGGTGTGGAAGGTGAGCATCGCCTGCTGGTGGTCCCAGATGCCTCGCCACACGGTCCCTTCCTGCCAGGGCAGGCCGATGAGCTCGCCGGGCATCCGTCCGATGTACGCCGCCAGGTAGACGGCCAGCGGCACCAGGCCAAGCAGGATGAGCGTTCGCAGGCCATCGGATCGCAGTGCCAGCCAGGCGGCCTGTGGCCAGCTGCGGGGCGGATGGTCCGGATCGCCGGCGCGCCAGCGCGCGATCTCCCAGACCACGGTCAGCGGGACGACCGCCAGCGCCACGTACGCACCGGACCACTTCACGGCGATCGCCGCGCCGAGCGCTATCCCGGCCAGCAGCCGCCAGGGACGATGCAGCGCCAGCGCCGAGAGCCAGCCGGCCGGGCGGCTGGACCATGCCGCCTCGCTCTGGCGATCACGATCCAGCACGGCGAAGAGCACCGCCGCGATGACGAACATGGTGACGAACACGTCGAGCATGGCAATGCGCGACTGCACCACGTGCAGGAAGTCGACCGCCAGGAGTCCCGCCGCCGCGAACGCCCCGACCGTGGGCAGAGGCCGCCGGGTGCGGCGGAGCAGGTGCCGGACCAGGAGGTAGAGGAGCGCGACGGAGACGATGCCGGCGATGGCGGCCATGATCCGCCAGCCGACCTCGTCATAGCCCAGCACCTTGATGCCGACGCCGATCAACCAGTTGCCGAGTGGTGGATGGGCGCGGCTGGCCAGCTGGTCGATCCCGCAGTCCGGCGTGCCGATGACGTAGCGGCACGCATTGCGGGCGTAGAAGATCTCGTCGAAGACGAAGCCGAGCGGGCGGTTGAGGGCGGGCAGCCGCACGGCGGCAGCTCCCGCCGTGACCGCCACGAGCGCTACCCAGTCCAGTCGCGACCAGCCCCGTGGACGGTCGATGCCTGTGTCCTCCGCGCCTTCCCCTGCGCGCATCCTACCCAGCGGGGCAAGCGCAACCAGTGATCGGCCGCTGCGATCGGCGATGCCTACGGAGAGCTCGGCGGCCGGCCGGGCTCCGTTCGTTCAGTCCAGGGTCCGGCGGCCCTTTCCTATGTGGTCGCGCGCGAGCTCCTTCGAGCAGCTCAGCGAGCGAAGGTGGATCGGGTCGCTGAACCAGACCAGGTACCGATAGTCGTCGGAGATGCTCGCCAGCCGGTTGCGTGCGTATTGGTTGTCCGGATGCAGCCAGGCGTCCCCGGGGGAGAGCCCATGGCCCGGCACCAGCTGGAAGCCCAGCTGCTGGCCGCCGCACCAGGCAACGACGCTCCACGCGCCTTCCCATGAGGGAGTGGTGCGCACGATCTGCCAGCCCGGCAGCCGGTTCTCGACCTCTGCGATCACTTCGGCCTGCGCCGTGTTCTGGGTGAAGGGCATCGGCGCCAGAAGGGCCACGCCAAAGAGCCCGGCCAGCAGCGCCACGGCCAGCGGCGCCGAAAAGCGCCGGCGGCGACGGGAGCTGGGTCGCGAAGCCGGTGTGGGAGTCATGTCGATTGACCTTGGTCGCTGAGCAGGATTGGTGCCGGTCCTCTGCTAGACTCCGGCGACGCCAGGGGAGTTCCCCGAGCTGCGCATCGAGGACCGATGAACTACGAGCTCTTCATGGCCGAGGCGATCGCCGAGGCCCGCCGGGGTGGAGAAGAGGGGGAGGCTCCCGTGGGAGCCGTCGCCGTCCTCGATGATGCCATGATTGCCAGGGATCATGATCGGATGGTCCTGGAACGCAACCCGACTGCCCACGCCGTGCTGCTCACCCTGCAGGCCGCGGCCCGCAAGCTGGAGTCGCGGCGCCTGCCCGAGGTGACCATCTTCACCACGCACGAGCCGTGCGCGATGTGCGTCGGCGCCCTCGTCGAGGCGGAGGTGCACGCCCTGGTCTTCGCCGTCGCCGACGACCGCAAGGGCGCCGCCGGCACGGTCGTGCAGCTCGCTAGGGACAAGGCATTGCCCCACCAGCTGTCGGTGGTGTCGGGCGTGCGCGAGGCCGAGGCACGTCGCCTGGCCTCCGAGGCGCCGGCCAGGGCCTGATCCGGCGCCGCCGCGGCCGGCTGGCGAAGAGGCATCGGCCAGGGCAGTCCGAACCCTCTGCTAGACTCGCCGGCGGAGAGGTGTCCGAGTGGTTTAAGGTGCCGCTCTCGAAAAGCGGTGTGCGATGAGCACCGTGGGTTCGAATCCCACCCTCTCCGCCACCATTTCACCGGCCCGCCTCCGGGAGTCGCCGCGCCGCGGAGAGGTCGCCTAGAGGCCTATGGCGCCGCACTGGAAATGCGGTTCGGGGCAACCCGTCGGGGGTTCGAATCCCCCCCTCTCCGCCACTCTGCTACCATCGGCCGCCGGTCGTGCTAGGCGGGGAACTAGCGGTGCCCTGCACCCGCAATCCGCTACAGCGGGGCTGAATTCCCGGTCGAGGCCGATGTGCCTCCGCCTCCCACGTGATCGACCGACGTCGAGAGTCGGGTCCCACGCAGCGAAGGTCCGTGAACCCCGTCAGGTCCGGAAGGAAGCAGCGGTAAGCGATCGCTTTCGGGTGCCGTGGGGCGACCTGGCTGGAGCCGGACGATCCACGCGTGTGCGGGAGCCACCGTTCGACACCGGGTGCACGACCGATTCATCCCGACCGAGTTCAGCCGCTGATCGCAGCGGCTGGATCGGTGTACGGTAGTTGGAGCCATGTCGACGCCCATGCCCGCCACCCCCACGCCCGCTGACGCCGGCGTCGACCAGCACGTGGCCCTGTATCGCCGCTGGCGGGCGCAGCGCTTCGGCGAGCTGATCGGCCAGGACCCCATCGTGGCCACCCTGCAGCGAGCGGTGGCGGCTGACCGCATCACGCACGCCTACCTGTTCGTCGGCCCGCGCGGAACCGGCAAGACCTCAACGGCCCGCATCCTGGCCAAGGCCATCAACTGCACGGACCGCGGTGACGATGGCGAGCCGTGCGACACGTGCCCGGCCTGCGTGTCGATCCGCGAGGGCAGGGCCCTGGACGTCATCGAGATCGATGCCGCCAGTCACGGCCTGGTGGAGGACGCGCGCGACCTGGTGATGCGGGCGCTGACCGCTCCGGCCGAGCTGCGCAAGCGGGTGTACATCATCGACGAGGTCCACATGCTGAGCGCGCACGCCTTCAACGCGCTGCTCAAGATGGTGGAGGAGCCGCCGGACCACGTGGTCTTCGTGCTGGCCACCACCGACACGCACAAGGTGCCGGCCACGATCATCAGCCGCACCCAGCGCTTCGACTTCCGACGCCTGCCGGCCGATGCCATCGTCGGCAAGCTGACCCGCATCGCCACTGCGGAGGGAGCCGAGGCGGATCCTGATGC
>DASSEC010000010.1:0-4967 GCA_035696685.1 Candidatus Limnocylindria bacterium
GATCATCTCCCGCTCCTCCTCGCGGTAGAGCAGGTTGTAGTGGTTCTGCATCGACGTGAACCGGGTCCAGCCGGCCACCGTAGCGGTGTGCTGTGCCTTGGCGAACTGCCAGGCGTACATGCTGGAGGCGCCGAGGTAGCGTGCCTTGCCGGCCCGCACGATGTCGTGAAGGGCCTGCATCGTCTCCTCGATCGGGGTCTCGCCGTCCCAGCGGTGGATCTGGTACAGGTCGACGTGGTCGGTCCCCAGCCGCCGCAGCGAGGCGTCGATGGCGGCCAGGATGTGCTTGCGGGACAGCCCGCGGTCGTTGGGGCCCGGGCCCATCGGGAAGAAGACCTTGGTGGCCAGCACGTAGTCGTCGCGGCGGCCGAACAGCTTGGCCAGCAGCCGGCCGGTGATCTCCTCGGTCAGTCCGTTGGAGTAGGTGTCGGCGGTGTCGAAGAAGGTCACGCCGGCCTGGACCGCCCGCCGCACGATCGGTTCGGCGTCATCCTCGCCCAGATGCCACGCACGTTCGGTCCGGGAGCCGTAGCTCATCATGCCAAGGGCGACCCGCGACACCTTCAGACCGGACGAACCCAACCGCGCGTACTGCACAGCAGCTCCTCAGGCGCTGGCATGACGACGGGGTCCCTCATCGGCTGGGACCTGGTGGAGCGCGACACCGACGACGACCAGCGCGATTCCGAGTAGGTCCTGGCCGGTGGGAAGTTGGGCGAGCACGATCGCACCGATGATCGTGCCCAGCATCGGCAACAGCGCCAGCATCAGCGAAAAGGTGGCGCGGGGCAGTCTGGCCATGGCCAGCTGGTCGCTGACATACGGGATCACCGAGGAGCACAGCCCAACGCCCACGCCCGCCAGCAGGAGCACCGGGTGGGCGAACGCCGCCAGGGCGCCGCTGAACCCCATTGGCGTCACAACCACCGCGGCGACCAGCATTGCCGCGCCCAGCTGGTCGATCCCGCTCATCGCGCCGGTGCCGGTGTTGGCGACCCGGTGCCCGACCACCACATACAACACGAACAGCGCGCAGTTGCCGAAGGCGAACGCGAACCCGAGCGGCTGCCCGGCCAGGCGCACGTCGGCGAGCGCGGCCACCCCGCAGACGGTGAGCCCGAGCGCCGCGGCATTGCGTGGCGTCCTGACCCCCACGGTCGCCAGCAGCACGACACCGAGAAACTCGACGGCGGCCACGGTGGCCAACGGCAGCCGCGCCACCGCCAGGTAGAACATCGCGTTCATGGCGGCCAGCACGACCCCGAGCTGAACGACCAGCAGGCGGCCGCGCCGGTCTGTGCCGGCGGGCAGCCGCCATGGCCGGCGCCACGCTGCGAACAGCGCCGCCGCGGCCGCGATCCGCAGCCACGCCACCCCGAGCACATCGAGGTGGGCGAACAGCAGCACCGCGAACGCCGGCCCGAGGTAATGGAACACCGCGCTGACCAGAAAGAAGGACTGCGGCGGCAGGCCCTGGAGCGCCGACCACCACGGCGGTGGCGTGAAGCCGGGCCGGCGGCCCGGAGCGGTCGGCGCTTGCGTGGCATTGTGCACAGGCGCATCCTACGAAGGTGGTCTGCCCCGGATGAATGGCCAAACAGCGGAGCTTCGACCGGGATGACGTCGGAACAACGGAACAATCGGGCTCAGACTTTCGTCTCGCTCGACGACATCGACCGGCGCATCGTCGCGGAACTGTACGGCGACGCCAGGCTCCGGGTCGCCGAGCTCGGCCGGCGGGTCGGGCTGTCCCCGCCCGCGGTCGCCGAACGGCTGCGCCGACTCACCGACAGCCGCGCCCTCCGCGTCCAGGCCGAGGTCGAGCCACGCGCGCTCGGCTACACCATCTGCGCCATCGTCAGGGTCAGCCCGAGCACGCGTGACCTCAAGCTGATCCCTGATGTCGCCCGCCAGCTGCCCCAGGTCACCGAGTGCTACCGCATCACCGGCGAGGACTGCTACTTCTTCAAGCTGTACCTGCGCTCGATCGAGGAGCTGGAGCCGATCCTTGACCGCTTCACCCCGCTGGGCCGCACGACCACCTCGATCGTCAACGCAGTACCTGTCCCGCGCCGGCCGCTCCCCGTCACCGAGACCGGGTCCAGGCCGGTCGCTGTCGATCTCGGCTGAGCCGGTCATCGTCTGAAGACTGCGGCTACCGGGGTCAAGGCGACGGCCGGCCCGCCCACCTGGGGCTGGCGGCGGCGGGCGAGCGCCGCCCAACCGGCGACCAGCCCGACAGCAGGCGGACCAGGGCGCCGTTGCCATGGGCGGTGCGGGTGTCGGTGCGCTCGTAGAGCTGATATCAGGATGAGCTGTCCAAGTAGGGGTGCCGTTAAGAAACGTGTCACCAGACCAAACGAGTGTTTCCGCAGCGGTCCTGGATGCCGTGCGCAGCGGCGCGCTCACCGAGCGGCGGATCGACGCCTCTGTGTGGCGGGTGCTGGTGCACAAGCTGCGCCGGCACCTGTTCACCCACGCCCGCTACGTCAGCACTGATCACGCCGAACGGCTCGTCGGCGCTACCATCACCACCGCACCCGCAGAAGATCACCGACCGGACGATCACCCTCCTCCGCAACCACCGCCGCCGCCGCCTACCGCTGGCCCCCATCGCGCGGCGCGTGCTGGTCACCGGCTCGGGCGCCGACAACATAGGTACGCTGACGGACGCCATCGGCCAACGGACGGACAGATCACATCGCGGTCGGCGTGCCGCCGGTGATCCAGCCGGTCACCGATGCCCCCGGGCACGGCCACGGCCGAGGCGGTCGAGCGGTTCGACAGCTGGTTAAGGCCTTTGAGACACCGTGGCGCGCTGGCTAATCTGCCATCCATGATCTCACTCGCGCGGCACCGCCTGACCCCTGCCGAAACCGGCCCGGCGCTGCGCGCGCTGTGCGAGTGGACGCCAGTCGATGCCCCGGGCGGCGGCCTCCATCCCGGAGACGTGGGGTGGCATCTGCGGTTCGACGACGCAGCCGTTTTTCTTTGGATTGATGATGTGGTACCGGTGGCAGCCGGCTTCCTCGACGGCCCCGTGCTACGCGTGACCGCCGCGCCCGGCGCCGATCTCGGGGCGCTCGCGGGCGACGCCGAGGAGCTGCTCAAGCCCGGCAACGATTGGTCCGACGGTCTGCCTGTGCCCGGGTGGGAGCTCGAGCAGGAGGAGTCCTGGCTCGTCATGTCGTGGACCCCGCGGCCGGTGTCGAGCCGCGCCGAGCCGGTCGGTGAGGCTGGTGCGGCCGACCGGGTGCTGGTGCAGCGGTCCGCCTTCGCGGGATCCACGTTCACCGTTGAACGCTGGCGCACGATGAAGCGGTCGCCGGCGGGTAGGCTGGCCGTGGAGGCGCTCGTGCGCACGCCCGCGGGGGAGCCCGCAGCCGCCGCGACCGGATGGTTCGCGGGCGTGGGCAGGTGCGGGCTGCTCGAGCCGGTCGGCACTCATCCGGACCATCGCGGGCACGGCTATGGGCGCGATGCCGTGCTGGGCGCGTGCGCAGCTCTCGCCCATCGGGGTGCGAGCGCGGTCGCCGTCGTGACACCGTCCACAAACGACGCCGCGGTGGCGCTGTATCGATCGGCCGGGTTCACCGTCGTGCGCGAGAATCGCGATTGGGTTCGCGCTCGACGAGCTTGAACAGCGCACCCACCTCGCCGGGTTGAGCCTGCGGTGCCGGCCTACGCGCAGGTCGCCCAGCTTGATCGGGCCGATGGACGTGCGTACCAGGCGCAGCACCCGGGTGGCCGAGCGCGTCGAACATGCGGCGCACGGTGCGGTTGCGGCCCTCGTGCGGCACGATCTCGACGAAGGCAGGACCGGCCAGGGGCCATCCCGGTCGTCTCGACCAGTTCGAGAACCGCTCGGCGCGGCAGCAGCACGCGGCCGTCCAGGAATGGGCCCGGTGCAGAAGCTGATCGACCGCTCACCGGGGCCCGGAGCCTTGGCGTATGTTTTCGTTCCGATGCGGGTCAGGGGCCCACCCCGCTGAGCTGCGGAACACGCTCGTTTGGTCTGGTGACACGTTTCTTAACGGCACCCCAAGTGCCGCCAGCAGACCAAGCAGCAGGCCAGCCTGACGAGCGCCCGGTGGATGTCGGCGCGGTACTCCAGCGGATCGCCAGCCGCTTGCACGCGTGCAGCCAGGCAAACTGCGCTCGACTCACCACTGAGATCGAGCGCGTTGGCGACGCACTGGATCGCGTCGGGAAGCGAATCGTCGGACAGCACCTCCAGTAGCGCGCGCGTGGATGGCCGACGTCGGTCAGCCCCATCCACCGATTCACGCCCTCCTCCCTTAGCCGCTCGAACGCGGGGCGCACGACCTCGCGGAACGGCCGGACGCTGAGCAGCCGCGGCGCGAACGGCCCGTCATCCGGCTGGAGCTGGGAGTGCAGCAACAGCAGGTCGATCCGCTCGACCCTGAGGCGCTGCATGCTGGCGCGCAGGCTGTCGGCGAGCTTCCGCTCAAGCACCTAGCGGATCGAGGCCCGTCGCGTCCTTGACTCACTCCAGCGGCCAAGGTCAGTTGTCGGCCGACAGCCGACATCGGTCAGGCGGTCTCGGGTCGGACACGCTGTTGCCGCCAGGCATCGGCAGCTGCAGCGGACCCGATGGTGCGAACGACGCGCGTCAGCCCGTCGTCCAGGGCCGGAGCTTGTCGGGGTTCCGCATTGCCCAGATGTGGGTGATCCGGTCGCCTGCGACGTCGAAGGCGAACACCGTCACGGTGACGCCGTCTTGCTGGGCCACCAGGCCGGGCTGACCGTTGACCGTACGCTCCAGGAACGCCACGTTGCTGGGCGCCCGGCCGGCCAGATCGGCCAGGTAGCGCGCGATCTGCTCGCCGCCTTCGATGGGGTGGAGCGCGGCGCCGACCAGGCCGCCGCCGTCGGCGATCACCCTGGCGTCGGGGTCGAGCAGGCCGATCAGGGCGCCGATGTCCCTGGCTTCCCATGCCTGCTTG
>DASSEC010000011.1:0-6651 GCA_035696685.1 Candidatus Limnocylindria bacterium
CTGACCTGGCCGCGGTGGACCAGGTCGCGCTGGCCGACTGGCCGGCTGATGCCGGCGCGATGCCGGCTGCGCTCGATGGCGTGACCTCTCTGCTCGACAAGAGCCTCCTGCGCCAGGCAGTCACCGCGCAGGGCGAGCCGCGCTTCCAGATGCTCGGCACCATCCGCGCGTACGCGCTCGAACGGCTGGCTGAGCTGGATCCCGCTGGCGCGGTCCGCCGCCGCCACGCCGAGTACTACCTCCAATTCGCTGCCGCGCATGCGTCGAACGTGTTTGGCGGTGGCCAGCGGGAAGCCCTGGACGCATACGAGCGCGAACACGACAACCTTCGAGCCGCCATGACGTTCGCCATCGAGGCACCCGACCCGACTTTGGCGATGCGACTGCTGTCGGCCTGCTGGCGGTTCTGGCAGATGCGCGGCTACCTGGCTGAGGCGCATGAGAAGGCGGAACGGGTCGTCTCGCTCTCGGGGGGCGAGGCCGCGGATCGGCTCCAGGCGCTTGACGCGGCCGGCGGGATCGCCTACTGGCAGGGGGACCTCATGAGCGCGCGCGGCCATTACCACCGCGAGGGCGAGCTGGCCGAGGAGCTCGGCGACGACCGAGCGCTGGCGGAGGCGCGCTACAACGAGTCGTTCACCTATTCGCTCCATCCTGGCGAATACGTTGAGGCGCGGCGACTGGCGGAGGATGCCCTGGAGCGCTTCCGCAAGCTGGGGGACCGTGCGGGAGAGGGCAAGGCGCTGTGGGGCCTGGTCAACAGCTTCGTCTTCACCCCCAACTCCCCCGACGCGCTACCGCTGGTTGAGGAGGCGATCGCGATCTCGCGCGAGCTCGATGATCGCTTCCAGTTGGGCTGGGGGCTCTTCACGCGTGGGCTGATCTACTCCCAGCAGCGCGACGCGGCGCGGGCAATTGACTCGTATCGTCAGGCCCTGGAGATCTTCCGGCAGACCGAGGACGTCACGGGTTACGCGCTGGTGCTGGACGGCATTGCGGCCCTGCACTGGCAAGCCGGCGACGAGGACGTGGCCATGCGCCTCACCGGCGCCGCGGCGCGCATCACCGACGTCGGTGGCATCGGCCTCGCCAAGATCAACCGCGAGGCGGCTGAATTCTTCCCTCAGGACCTCATGCAGCGAGCAGAGCTCGCCGATGAGTACTCCGCGGGCCAGGCCATGTCGACTGAGGACGCACTCGAGCTCGCGATGGGGAGCCAGATAAGTTCGGCGCCCGGCTGACCGGGCTCAGTCCGGTGCGGCGAGGTCCCGCCGCGGGAAGACGATCAGGGCGTAGGCCAGCGGGACGAGGATGGCCGCCGTGAGGATCAGGAAGTCCGCGGGATCAGCCTTGCCGGTGAGCAGCTCGGCAGGCTGGAAGTGGTGGAACAGGGAGTACTCCTGCGACCAGGCGACATCGGTCCACAGCGAGCCCAGGATCTCCAGGAAGTAGTTAACCAGCAGGTAGGCCAGCGCCAGGCTGATGGCGGGCGCGTGCCGGTCGAACGAGACGGAGGCGGCCAGGCCAAAGGCGGCGAACGCGCCCCACAGCATCAGCCCGTTGACGAAGACGAGCCACAGCGCGGAGGTGTCGACCTGGTCGCCGATGTCCGTCGCCAGGATCCCGGCCCACAGCCCGCCGAGCAATGACGCCAGCTCGACGGACAGCAGGATGACCACGGCGAGTGCGATGGTGAGGTAGAGCGTGCGTCGTGAGACGGGCCGTGCCAGCAGCACCTCCAGCGTCCCGCGTTCCCGTTCGCCGGCAATGGCCCCGGTGGTCGTCCCGACGGCGAATATCCCCAGGAAGGCAATGGCCAGCGGGTGCTGGAAGCCGATGGTGATCGCGCCCGGCACGCTGAAGAGGTTGCCCGATCCAAAGCTCATCATCTGCTTCGGGATCGCGCCGGAGTTGGCCATCTCGCGGATCACGTCGCTGAAGTTGCTGTAGATCACGGGGATGAGGATTCCCCAGCCGAACCCCGCGAGGACCAGCGCCACCAGCCGAACGCGATTCCAGCGAATGGTCTGGAGCAGCAGTCGCGGGTTCACGACGAAGCTTCCTTGCCCGCGACGGTCGGCTCGTCGCCGGCGTAGTACTCCAGGAATGCCTCCTCCAGGCGCGCCGGCTCGATGGTCAGATCGAGCAACGCCGGCGAGGCCACGGCTCGGACGAAGGGCGCCACGTCGCCGAGCAGCGTGGCCTGCATTCGGTCGCCCTGGACCTGGACGTCCGCCAGCCCGTCCACCGACGACAGATCCGGCACCGCGCCCCGCCAGCGCAGCGTCACCGTCCGCTTGCGCCGGGCGAGCAGCTCGTCCACGTGCTGCAACGCCATCAGGTGGCCGGCGCGGATGATCGCCACCCGGTCGCAGACCCGCTCCACCTCGGACAGGACGTGGCTCGAGAAGAAGATCGTTCGTCCCGCGGCGCGCAGGTCGTCCAGGATCGAATAGAAGGCCTGCTGCATGAGCGGGTCGAGGCCCTCGCTCGGCTCGTCCAGGATCGCCACGTCTGGGTCGTGCTGCAGGGCCTGGATCACGCCGATCTTCTGGCGCATGCCGCGCGAGTAGTCACGCACCCGGCGGCGCAGGTCGCCGGCGGGCATCTGCAGGCGCTCGCAGAGCTCCTCGCGCCGAGTGGGCGCCCGACCCTGCAGGTCGTTCAGGTAGTCGAGCGCATCGGCTCCGGACAGGGTGTCGTACAGCGCAATGCCCCCGGGCAGGTAACCGACTCGCCGCCGTATCTCCACCGACTGCTCGACGATGTCCATGCCCAGCACGCTGGCCGAGCCGGCGGTCGGATGCAGGAAGCCCAGCAGGGTGCGGATCATGGTCGACTTGCCGGCCCCGTTTGGCCCCAGGAAGCCGAAGATCTCGCCCGGCTGGACGTCCAGGCTCAGCGCTTCGAGCGCGCGCACCGAACCGTAATGCTTGGTCAGCGCCTCCGTGCGGATCGCCGCTTCGCCATCCATGCGCGCGAATCTACCCCAGCCTGGCCAGGGCGGCCTCGAATGGAGAGCGGGTTGCCGGTCGCAGGACGAAGCGCACGAGCTCCAGGGCCGATGCCCGCACCAACTCGTTCCCGACTGTCCTGACCGCGATCGTCGCGGCCTCATCCGCCGGGTACCCGTAGATGCCCATGCTGATGGCGGGCAGCGCCAGGCTCCGGGCGCCCAGCCCATCCGCCAGCCGCACGCTGGACCGATACGCACTGGCGAGCAGCTCCGCCTCCCCGGCTTCGCCGCCTCGCCAGACCGGACCGACCGCGTGAATGACCCAGCGCGCCGGCAGCTCATGTCCGGCGGTCTCGATCGCCGTGCCAGTCGGCGTGCCGTCGGGATAGCGCCGCCGCAGCTCGTCCAGCAACCCGGGTCCCGCAGCCGCGTGGATCGCCCCATCCACGCCGCCGCCACCGCGCAGCCGCTCGTTCGCCGCGTTGCCGATGGCGTCGACGCGTTCCGCGGTGATGTCCCCGATGACCAGCTCGAGCGTCCGCCCGCCGACGGATCGCGCCAGCGCGGTTATCGGTTCACCCGGACGGCACGCCAGATCGAGCGCAGGTTCGACCGCTGCCCGTACATCAGGACGCCGGCGGAGTAGATCCTGGCGGCGAGCCACAGCGCGCCCACCAGGAAGAGGAGCATGAGCGCCGCGGCCACGGCCCACTCCCAGGGCTGGACGTTGTGGGCCAGGACGGTGCGTGCCGTGAGCAGGTACGGGCTGAAGAAGGGGATCAGCGAGAGGATCTTGACCCAGGCCGCCGCCGGCGTGGCCATCGCCACGAACGAGGCGAAGTAGCCGCCCATCCCCACGAAGAGCATGGGGCCGGTCACCTGGTTGACGTCCTCCTGGCGGCTGGCCATGGACCCCAGGCCGGCGTAGAGGATGCAATACAGCAGGAACCCCGGGACGAAGAACGCCGTGAACGGCAGCAGGATGCTGAAGTCCAGGCCCTGCAGCGCGTTGGCGCCGCCGCTGTCCCCGAGCAGGCGCTCCGCCAGCGTGGCCTGCAGTGCCAGGCCCACCACGCCGGCGCCCAGCACGACCGCGTACTGCGTGAGGCCGGCCGCCCCGGCGCCCAGCACCTTCCCGGCCATGAGCTGCCGCGGCGTGGCGGCCGTGATCAGCAGCTCCATGACGCGGCTGCTCTTCTCTTCGGCGACGCTGTTCGCGACCCAGGTGCCGTACGTGACGACGGCCATGAACGTGAGGATCACCAGCGCGTACGCGAGGACGCCGTTCGCGCCCTGCATGAACCCGGTCGTGTTCGGGTCGACCGCCTCGGTCTGGAATCTGGTCGGCGCGAAGATCTCGGCGGCGCGGCCGGGATCCACGCCAGCTCGTTCGAGCCGGTCAGCCACGGTCAGCTGCGTCGCTGCCGAGCGCACCTGCTGGAAGCGCAGGTCGGTGGGCGGCGCGTCCGAAAACGCGTTGAAGGCCAGGTCTCCGTCAGCCGCCCGCGTAACGGTCAGCAGGCCATCCAGGTCACCGTCCCGCACCTGCGCTCGCGCAGCCGCGACGTCCTGGACGGCGACCACCTGCCAACCATTGCCGCCCTGGTCGCCGGCATTCAGGATCGATCCCAAGGTCGTGGCCTGCACCGTGCCGTCGGCGGCATCCAGGCCGATGCGCGTCTGGCTGTTGCCCTCGATGGCGCGGATGAGGACCGGTGCCAGCGCCAGCCCCAGGCCCACGACTGCCAGCACCGCGGTGACGATCGCGAAGGTGCGCGTGCGAACGCGGGTCGTGTACTCGCGTCGTGCGACGTGCCATGCGTTGGGGAACAGGTCGATCATTCGTCGGTGCCTCGTGCCGTCCTGCCCTGGGCCAGGTGGCGCTCCTCCAGGTCAGCCCGCTGGCCGACATGCTCGATGAAGACCTCCTCCAGCGTCGGCTCACCGATCTCGAAGCGGGTCACGCGCTCCCCGCGGTCGAGCGCGGCGCGCAGGATTCGCTCCGGGTCGGTGCCGGCAGGCACGGCGAGCTCGACGTAGTCCTGGCGATGCGCGGTGACGGTCACGCCGTCGACGGTCGAAAGCCACTCCAGCCCGCGGTGATCGCCGTCGGTGGCCAGGCGCACGACCTGCCGGCCCATCGCCCGCCGCACGTCGCGGACCGTGCCGCTCACCACGACGCGGCCGCGATCGATGATGGCGATCGCCTCGCACAGCTCCTCGACCGTCTCCATCTGGTGCGTGCTGAAGATGAGCGTCTTGCCCCGGTCGCGCATCTCCAGGAACGCTTCCTTGAGCAGTCCGGAGTTGACCGGATCGAGGCCGCTGAACGGCTCGTCCATGATCAGCACGTCGGGGTCATGCAGGATCGCGGCGATGAACTGGATCTTCTGCTGGTTGCCCTTTGACAGCTCCTCGACTTTGCGGTCGCGGTATTCGGGAATCCGGAAGCGCTCGAGCCAGTCGTCCACCTCGCGCTCGGCATCGGCGCGTCGCACGCCATACAGCGAGGCGAAGTAGGCCAGGACATCGATGACCCGCATGCGCATGTACAGCCCGCGCTCCTCGGGCAGATAGCCCCAGGTATCGCGGGGCAGATCGACGTTGCGCGCGCCCTGCCAGGTCACGGTGCCGCCATCCGGACGCAGGATATCGAGCACGATCCGCATGCACGTGGTCTTGCCGGCCCCGTTCGCTCCGAGCAGGCCGAAGATCCGACCGGGCTCCACGCGGAAGGTCACGTCGTCGAGCGCGACGATCGGCCCGAACCGCTTGCTCAGATGCTCGATCACGAGGCTCACGGCCATAGCCTAACCGTGGCGATCGTGAAAGCCGAGAGCCGTCGGTCCCGGGCGGTGCGGGCCATATGGAGCAGACAGGGGAACGCCGGTCGACTTGTCGATCCCAATGGGACCGATTCGTCGGCCGGCGTTGCCGGTCCGGGCTCGATCGCCGGCTGCTGTCAGCCGGCGGTCTGTGCCATCAGGCCAGGACGTACCGCAGCTGCGGGAGTCGCTGGACCACCGGGCTCCGATCGACGATCGCGTCGAACCCGTAGACCTCGCCGGCGCCCATGATCCCCAGCGCCAGGGTGACGATGGCCAGCAGGGAGTGGTACTCGATCACGCCAAAGGCGAAGTCCCAGGCGGCGACCCAGAACAGGGTCATCATCAGGGCGCCCATGATGCTGGCGAACCGCGTCGCGATCCCCAGGATCAGCGCTGCGCCAATGGCCACCTCACCGAACACCACCAGGAAGTTCACGAGCGGCAGCAGCGTGCCGTTGCCCGCCAGCGCGACCCAGAAATCGTGCGTGGGGTTCACGACGGTGCCCTCGGCGACCTGCGCCGACGTGGTGCCGATCGTCCCGAACTTCAGGAAGCCCACCGCCGAGAACGGCTCCGCGCCGAACAGTTTCTCGAGGCCTGCATACAGGAAGACCCAGCCCACGGCGACCCGGGTGAAGGCGATGGCGATCTTCCGTGGAATGCTCAGTCCAGTCATTTGAATCCACCTTTCTCGCCGCCCGAACCGGCGGCCGATCCAACAATTGGAACCAATTCGTTGGCGTACAGGCTAGGCAGCGCGTGTTTCGGCCAAGCCTGCCGTGTGGACCCAAATGCCGAGACCATCTGGCCCGCCGACGATGACCGATGGCCCCGGCCATCTGGCCCCCCAACTTCCTTTGCTACACT
>DASSEC010000012.1:0-3485 GCA_035696685.1 Candidatus Limnocylindria bacterium
GCATCAGCGCGATACCTGGCAATACGACTGGCCTCGCGAAGTCTGTCAACGATGCCCGCAGCGCGAGCCCTGCAACGGCGCCCGCACCGCCGGGCACCGGATTCGCCTGCATCCCTACGTGCGTTTGTCAAACACCTTACGGGCAGAAAAGGTCGCGTTGTAGCCAGGTTACGGACGGGGGGCCGGCGGTGAGAGAGGCCGGGTGTCAAGTGTCAGGCAAGGGGTAGGTGATCTGACATCTGACAGCGCGGCAAGCGCGGCAAGCGGCTGCTGGGCGGTGCCGAGAGGCCGGCCGGGCGAGGGCCCGCTGGGGGTCACGCAGCCGGCAGGACGGAGCGGGCCAGGAAGCGGATGAGCTCGGCGCGGAGCGAGCGGGCAAGGCGCAAGGAGGCCGTGAGGTGACGGGTGGCTCGCGCCAGGAGGGGGCGATGAAGATGCAGGGGCTGAGCGAGGATGAGGTCGGCGACGGCGCGAAGCCAGAAGAGGCGCGTGAGCGGCTGGTCGGCGGCGGCAGTGACGGAATCGAGGAGAGCGTCGAGGTGCTCGGTATGGCCGGGGTGGAGGCGAAGGAGCTGCGCGTGTTGATGGCGAAGCAGGTCGAAGTGAAGCTCACGCGCCTGCTCACGGAGGCGAATGAGGATGTCTGCCATCTCGAGAAGGGTGCGCTCGTCGTCGAGGTTGCGGACGATGCCAAGTAGATAACGGGCCGGGTGGTCGAGATCAGCTGGCAAGGAGCCGCGTTGCGTCCTGGCCTGAAAGAGGGAGATGCCGTCGACGATGGCATCACGCGGATAGCCGGCGATGGCGCGGCGGAGGTTGCCGGTGGGATCGGAGATGGCGAGTCGGGCGAAGGCGTCGTCGACGAGCTGGCAGGCGACGGGATCGAGGCGGCGGGTGCGGGTCTCGTAGGCGAGCTGCTGCTTGTGCTGCAAGGCAGTGAGCCTGGCACGTGCGTGGGCGATCTGCTCCGGCGTGGGCGCGGCTTGCTGGTAGAGCTGGACCCGCGAGAGGCCGCCGCGGCTGGGCCGTGGCCTGTGGTTGAGGGTCCTGGCCCAGGTGGTGACGACGAGCTCGATGATGCCAGCAGCGAGCTCCCTGGGCGTGCTGGCATGGAGAGACAGGCGGGGCGCGGTCTGGGAGAAGAGGCCGAAGGAGCCCTCGACGTGGCCCTTGTTCTGGGCCCGACCGCGGGTGGCGCGGATGGGCCAGGTGGGGTCGAGGGCGGCGTGGACACCGTCGGTGTGGTTGGACGGACGATTGTCCAGTAAAGCAGCGATGGGCGGAAGCCCGGTGGTGGCGGCGCCGTCGCGGAAGGCGTCGATGACGGCCGCGGAGTCCTCCTGGTCGCGGACGGCGGCGCCGGCGAGGGCGGCGCTGTCGGCGTCGACGAACAGCTCGAGGTGGAAGGTGAAGGGCTCGCCGTTGAGCGTGAAGGTGAGCTCGGTGCCGTCGCCGACCCACTGTGCCCCCGGAAAGAAGGTCTCGAAGGACTGGCGCAAGGCGGTCTGGTCGGGCGCGGGGCCACGGCGGCAGACAGGACGCGCCCGGAGGGCCTCGAGCGCGTTGCGAACGTAGTCCTTGCCGGCGGTGATGCCGAGCTCTCGCCGGACGTAGCGGAAGAAGGCCTCGAAGGAACCCTTCCATGTGTCCCAGGCGGTTGCGAGACGCTCGAGCTCGGCGACGTGGATGCGTTCGTGAACGTTCTCGTCCGAACGGCCGCCATCACGGCCTGCGTCGTCCGCGTGCTCGTCGGGGCCGGTGTCGTCCCGCAGGCGCAGCCAGGGACGCAGGGTCTTCTCCGGGATCTGGACCAAACGGGCAAATTCCTCGAACGAGAGGTGCGCCTGATACTCCTCGTAGAGCGCCACGAGGAAGCGCCGGAACTCGTCCGAGTAGGAGCGGCGCTGCTGCTTCTTGGCGACGCAACCCGGGTGTTCGAGAAAGGACGCGAGTAGTCGAGCCTGGAGCTCCTCGTGGCTGGATGGCGCTGGCGGCGGCGCCACCTTGCGCGGACGACCGACCGGGCGGTCGAGCATGCGCAGCTCCACTTCGATCTCCTGCGCCCGGGTGTATGCGCGCGCCCTGCCGGCGCCTGTGGCTGCCAGGATCTGGGCTTGCGTCGGATGCGGCAAGCCCAGCGCCTCGAGGTGCCTGCTGGCGAACACGAGCGTCCCGGCCAGCAGGGACGGCGACAGCGTGGCGGCTCCGGCGGTCTGGACGTAGCTCGACATGATTGGGCACAGGAGCCGCATCAGCCATGACCTGCTCCTGGCTGTGTCCGTAACAGAACGACGCGGCCGTGTCGCGCGGCAAACGCAGTGCCGCACCCTGAGCTGCGCAGGAAGGGATCGGCCGCGCCGCTCAGGGCCGCGGCAGCGACAGCAGCCGCTGGCCCAGGAACCACACCTCGAGCGCGCCGTCCTTGTTCACCGCCTGGAACAGGGTCGTGTCGCGCCCGCGCAGCCCGAGCGGATCGCTGTCATCCTGGGCCAGGCCGGCCTGGATGCGCGCCAGCACCGCCGCGTGGCGCCCGAAGTAGCGATCGGCCGGCACCAGCAACCCACCGGCGAGCGCCTGGTGCGTGCGCTGGTGATTGTACCAGTGCAGGTACTCGGCCAGGCCATGCTTCATCTCGGACACGCTGTCGAAGTGGCGCACGTCGAAGAGCTCCTTGTGCAGGGTGGCGTTGAGGCGCTCCACCTTGCCGTTCCACTCCTTGTGCGGGGCCGCGATCTGCTCGATGCCCATCTCCGTCAGCAGCGTCGTGAAGCGGCTGATCCCGCGCCAGGCCCAGAACGCCGACCCCTGGTCGTGCAGCACCATCTCCGGCCGCCCATGCCGTTCCGTCGCGGCCTCGAAGCTCTCGATGACCGCGTCCGCCTGCTCGCCCTCGGCCACCGCCCAGCCGGGGACATAGCGCGAGCAGTCATCCTGCAGGATCAGAGTGTACACCTTCGCGCGGTTGATGTACCTGTGTACGAAATCCAGGTGCCAGAGCTGATTGGGGCGCACCGCCTCGAAGCGCTCGTCGTGCCCGCGCACCTTCATCCGGGGCGGCCGGTACCCGGCCTCGATCATCACGTCTCGCACCGTGTTCACCGACACCTTGATCTGGCGCCGGCGCAACTGCTTCTGGATCTGGCTCGGCCCCAGCCCCGGCTGCCGGCGCCACTCGGCCAGGATCTCGCGATCTCGTTGCGCCTCGATGTCCGCCAGCGCCTCCCCCTCGGTCGGCGACGGGCCCAGCCCCGCCCGGGCGCGCTCTTGCTGCTTGCGCCACGCGTACACCATCGGTCGGCTCATGCCCAGCTTCTGGGCCGCTGCGCTCACCCCGTGCTCGGCCGCATACGCCAGCGCCTCGGCCCGCTGCGACGGCGTGTACCGTTTCCCCACGCGCCTTCGTATCACGGGACGATCGTCCGATATCGATGTCGATGTCGAGCTTCGTGCCGCAGAGGCCCCGGAGCCGGCCGTGGCCGCGCTCG
>DASSEC010000013.1:0-8941 GCA_035696685.1 Candidatus Limnocylindria bacterium
AGGCCGAAGGCCAGGCCGCGGTCCAGCGGCTCGTGACGGCCATGCAGGCTGGCAAGCCGGCCGACTCAGAGGAGGCGATGGAGGGCGCAGAGCTGCATCGCCTGCAGATCGACCGCAACTTCTATCCCTGCTCGTACCAGATGCAGGTTGGCCTGGCCGAGATGTACCTGGCCGATCCCCGTTTCACCGCGACCTACGAGAAGATCGCACCGGGGCTGGCGCAGTACCTCCACGACGCGATCAAGGCCAACGCCGCTCGCCACGACGCCTGATCGGGGCCTGGCCCTGGGCCGCCCACGGCACCGCTGCGCCGATGTGCCGTGCTCCGAATGAGCCGGCGCATCGGTGTAGACTCGGGCCATGACCTACGTCATCACCGAGCCGTGCATCGGCGTCAAGGACGCGTCCTGCGTCGACGTCTGCCCGGTCGATTGCATCCACGCCACCGACGAGGATGCGATGTACTTCATCGACCCCGATGAGTGCATCGACTGCGGCGCCTGCGAGCCCGAGTGCCCGGTGACCGCGATCTTTGCCGAGGACGCGGTGCCGGAGCAGTGGACCAACTACATCCAGATCAACGCCGACTACTTCGCGAACAAGTAGCGTGGCCGCCCGCCTCATCGTGCTCTATCGCCAGCCGGAGGATCCGGCGGCCTTCGACGCGCACTACCGCGACCTGCACACCCCCATCGTCCAGCAGTACCCGAACCTCCGCGACCTGCGCGTGAGCCGGGCCGATGGCGTGGCTGGCCGACCGCCCGACTTCTACCTGGTCGCCGAGATGGCGTTCGACTCCCGCGCCGATCTCGACGCGGCGCTGGCGTCCGAGCCAGGACGGGAGAGCGGCCGCGACCTGCGCAACTTCGCCGCTGCCGGCACCACGATGCTGATCGTCGACGACGAGCAGGGCCTGGATGGCTGAGCCGAGCGCACCAACCGCCAGCGACCCAGCATCGCTCGGCTTCGCGCGAATCCGCTACGACAAGGACCCGTCGACCGCCGTCGCGACGGTGGCCATCGACCGGCAGGAAGTGCTGAACGCCTTCGACTTCCAGACGCTGCGCGAGCTGTCGCGTGCCTTCGAGGATGCCTCATGGGACGACTCGGTGGCCGTGGTGGTGGTCACGGGCGCAGGCGACCGCGCGTTCTGCACCGGTGCGGACCTCGACGAGCAAGCGACCTTCGGCGCCACCAGCGGGCAGTACTGGCGCTGGATGGGCGCCTTCATCGAGATGCACGACCGGCTGCGCAACATCGGCAAGCCGACCATCGCGCGCATCAACGGCGTCTGCGTGGGCGGCGGGCAGGAGCTGCAGCTCGCCTGCGACCTGTCTGTGATGGTGGATGACGCCTATATCCGCCACGTCGGCCCGGAGCACGGTTCGGTGCCGGCCGGCGGCGCCACGCAGTGGCTGCCGCTGGTGGTGGGGGATCGCCGGGCGCGCGAGATCGTGATGCTGTGCGAACAGGTCAGCCCGCAGCAGGCCCTCGACTGGGGCCTGGTCAGCCGCGTCGTCCCGCGATCCGACCTGGACGCCACCGTGGCGGAGCTGGCCGAGAGCCTGCGTCGCAAGCTGCCGGAGACGATCCGCTACACGAAGGCGCAGCTGAACTGGTGGCGCGACCTCGTCTGGGCGCAGACCGTGACCCACGCACGCGACTGGCTGGCGATCCACTCCGGCTCCGACGAGACGCGCGAGGCGGTGGCGGCCTTCCACGCCAAGCGCGATCCGAACTATCTGGCGCTGCGCCGGAACGCGGTCGAGGGCGGTCTGACGTGCCCGACCTGCGGCGAGACGGGACTGCCTGGCTGGTCAAAGTTCTGTGCCGGCTGCGGCGCGGCCATTAGCGCCGTGCAGGAAGGCGTGCCGTGAGCGACGAGGCGGCGGACCAGCTCGTCCTCGTCGAGCTGCAGCCGGAGCAGCGCACCGCCCTGGTGCGCATCAACCGCCCGAAGCAGCTCAACGCGCTGAATGCCCAGGTCATGGACGCGCTGTGCGACGCGCTCGAAGCCCTGGACCGCGACGACGGCGTCCGCGTCATCGTGGTGACCGGCAACGAGCGTGCGTTCGCCGCGGGCGCGGACATCGGCGAGATGGCGAAGGCCACGCCCATGGAGATGCTGGCCTCGAATCGCATCGGCCAGTGGGATCGCGTGCGCAAGATCGGCAAGCCGGTGATCGCCGCTGTCAACGGCTGGTGCCTGGGTGGCGGGTGCGAGCTGGCCATGACGCTGGACCTCATCGTGGCCGGGGAGGGGGCGAGGTTCGGGCAGCCGGAGATCAACATCGGCGTCATCCCCGGTGCCGGAGGCACGCAGCGCCTGGCACGGGCCATCGGCAAGAGCCGCGCGATGGAGATGATCCTGACCGGCGAGCCAATGCCTGCCAAGGAGGCGCACGAGCGCGGCCTGGTGGCCCGCGTGGTCCCGGACGAGCTACTCGAAGAGGATGCGCTGGCGCTGGCCGCGCAGATCGCCACGAAGTCGCCCATTGCCCTGCGACTGGCCAAGGAAGCCGTCAATGCGGCGTACGAGATGAACCTGACCGAGGCGCTGACGCACGAGCGGCGCCTGTTCTACCTGCTCTTTGCCTCGGAGGACCAGAAGGAGGGCATGGCGGCCTTCATGGAGAAGCGAACTCCGGACTTCAAGGGCCGATGAGCCTGGGCGCTCCGGACCGGCCGGTCGGCGGTTTGGCGGTGCGACCCCCGGCCGGCGTGGAACTTCGACCCCTGGGCCGCTCCGACCTGGCGGACGCCGTCCGGCTCGCGCGAGCGCAGCGTGCGCTGCCGCCTGCCGACAGCGTCGAGGAGCTGCGGCCCCGCTTCGACACATTCCTCGGCTCGGCCGACGTGGTGCCGTTCCTGGCCACCGACGGCAGGGAGGCTATCGGCATTGGGATCCTGCAGCTACGCCGCCGGCTGAACTTCTCGAGCTTCGAGGGATGGATCTCCGAGCTGTTTGTCGTCGAGGACCAGCGTGGGCGAGGCGTGGGACGCGCCCTGCTCGACGCGCTCATCGCCGAATGGAAGCTGCGTGGCAGCCACCGGCTGCAGGCCAAGGTCCCCGATGGCGCCGTCGCCGCAGCGGGGCTGTACGCAGCTGCCGGGCTAACAGAATGGATGCTGGACTTCCGTCTGCGACCCCTGGTCCTGCCCACTGCCGCAACCTCCGTGGATGTCTCCATCCGGCCGACCGCGGAGGGCGACTTCGAGGCGGTCACGGCGTTGATCGGCCAGTTCGGCGCCGCCCGAACGCCGGCCCCCGAGCGGATGGAGGCGATCCGTCGCACGTTCGCAATGCACCTGGCCGACACGGCGGCCGGCCACGGGTATTCGGCCATGGCGGAGGTCAGCGGCGAGGTGGCAGGCGTATGCGCCATCGAGTGGCAGCGGCCGTTCTGGACGGAGGAGACGCATGCCTGGCTGCCCGACCTCATCGTTGACGAGGCACGACGCGGCCAGGGGATCGGGCGCGCTCTGCTCGCGGATGCGCTGGCGCGCGCGGACGCCGCCGGGGCGGCGCAGGTGAGCCTGGAATCAGGGCCGCAACGAGAAGCCGCCCATGGCCTGTATCGGTCGATGGGGTTCCAAGAGCCGGGACGCACCTGGCTGCTGCGTCGGGATCCGGCGTGAGCGAGTACCTGCGCCGTCTGCCCATCGGTCAGCGGATGTCCACGGCACCCCTTACCGGCAACGAGCTGTGGCCGTTCGACAGCGACCTGGAAACGATCGCCCTGGCCGAGCCGACGCTGCCGGAACCGGCGCGCGAGGGCGAGGGTGCTGTGGAGTGCGGAAATTGCACGCCGAGGGATGGCTGGGACGCCTGGCGCGACGAACGCTGGGTCATGCGGATCCCGCCCACGCCCACCGGCCTGCCGATCGTGGCGGTACTCATGTCGCGAGTGCACCACGATCTCGAGACGCTGCCGCACGAGCTGGCCGTCGAGCTGGGGCCGATGATCCAGCGCGTGGCCCGCGCGCTCGCTGCGCTGCCGGACGTGGGTCGTGTCCACGTCAACCGCTGGGGCGATGGCAGCGAGCACTTCCACGTCTGGTTCCTGCCGCGACCGAGGGGAATGCTCCAGCTGCGCGGCGCGTTGCTCGCGGTATGGGACGACCTGCTGCCGAAGGTGCCGCAGGCGGAGTGGGACGCGAACCGGATCGCTGTCGCGCGGGCAGTGGCAGCTGGCGGCGGAGAGCTCCTCGTCTAGCCCGTCGTTCGACGGCGTCTGCCCTTCTCACTCCGCGGTTGCACGACGAACGGCGGGTAGAATCGGGCCATGGCCGACGCCGCTCCCACCACGATCCGCGTCGAGGTCTCCGACGGCGTCGCCACCGTCACGCTGAACCGCCCCGAGACGCTCAACGCGCTGAATGCCGCAATGCGAACGGAGCTGCTGGCGGCGTTCAAGGGGTTCGCCCGCGACGACGCCGTGCGGGCGGTCATCCTCACCGGCGAGGGGCGTGGCTTCTGCTCGGGCGCCGACCTGCGCGGCGGCAGCGACGAGCGCGACTTCCGGCGCGTGCTGGAGCGCGAGTACAACCCGCTGGTACGCGGCATCAGGGACCTGCCGAAGCCGGTGATCGCCGCGGTGAACGGTGTGGCCGCTGGCGCCGGCGTCAGCCTGGCACTGGCCTGTGACCTCGTCTATGCGTCCGAGGAGGCACGCTTCATCCAGGCGTTCGTCCGGATCGGGCTGGTGCCGGACTCCGGATCGACTCGCACGCTGGTGCGGGCGCTCGGTCGCCATCGGGCCAGCCAGCTGATTTTCACCGGTGAGCCGCTGTCGGCCTTGGACGCACAGGCGGGCGGCCTGGTGACCGTCGTAGTGCCCGGGGACGAGCTGATGGCCACCGTGCACGACGCCGCCACGCGGCTGGCAGCCGCCCCTACCCGGGCCATCGGCCTGGCCAAGCGCGCCATCAACGCGGCGGAGGATGAGCCGCTTGAAGAGTCGCTGGCGCGAGAAGCGCAGCTGCAGGAGCTGGCAGGGCGTACGGAGGACCACGCCGAGGGCGTCGCCGCCTTCGCGGAGAAGCGGGAGCCGCGCTTCGTTGGCCGCTGACGGCGCAGACGCGCGACCCGCCGGCGTTCGCCGCATTGGCGTGCTGGGCGCCGGGACGATGGGCGCCGGCATTGCCCAGGTGGCGGCCGAGTCCGGCGTGGAGGTGCTGCTGCATGACCCGATCCCCGGCGCCGTGGAGCGCGCCCGGGAGCGCGTCGGCACGCTGCTTGACCGCAAGGTGGAGAAGCAGCAGCTCACGGCCGCCGCGCGCGAGGCCACCCTGGCGCGCATCCGGCCCGAGTCCACGGTCGAGGGCGTGGCTGCGGTCGAGCTCGTGGTCGAGGCGATCCCCGAAGACCTGGAGCTCAAGCGCGATGCGTTTCGGCTCCTGGACGCGGCCGCGAAGAACGGCACGCTGCTGGCCACCAACACGAGCAGCCTATCGGTAGCCACGATCGCGGCTGTGACCCAGCATCCCCAGCGGGTTCTGGGTCTGCACTTCTTCAACCCGGTGCCGCTCATGGCGCTGGTCGAGGTCATTGCCGGTCCGCTGACTTCCGCCGATGCCGTGGAACGTGGGGTCGAGTTGGCCAGCAGGCTCGGCAAGACGCCGGTGGTGGCCGCCGACACGCCCGGCTTCATCGTCAACCGGGTGGCCCGACCGTTCTACCTGGAGGCATTGCGGATCGTGGGCGAGGGGTCCGCCGGCGTGGCGGAGGTGGACGCCGCGCTGCGGGGCATCGGCTTCCGGATGGGACCGTTCGAACTGGTGGACGCCATTGGGCTGGATGTCAACTACGCGGTCAGCAGGAGCGTGTACGAGCAGTTCTTCGGCGACCCGCGCTACCGGCCGCATCCCCTGCAGCGTCGCCTGGTCGAGGCCGGGCGGCTGGGTCGCAAGGCGGGTGGCGGCTTCTACGACTACGGAGCCGATGGCGCCCGCGGCGAGGTCTGGACCGGCGTCGCGCGGCGACCGGCGGGACCGCAGCGCACACGCCTGGGGGAGGAGCAGATCGGCGCCCGGGTGCTGGCCATGATCGTCAACGAGGCCGCGTCGGCAGTCGAGGAGGGCGTGGCGACGCCGGAGGCCATCGACACCGCCATGCGGCTCGGCACGAACTACCCATCCGGTCCCCTGGAGTGGGGCGAGCGCATCGGGCTGGGCCACGTGGTCCATACCCTGGACGCGTTGCATGACGCCGTGCCGGACGGGCGCTACCGCGTCATCCCCCTGCTGCGCCAGCTCGCCGAGGGCAGCGGCAGCTTCTTTGGCAGCGGGGCGTGAACGAGGCGGCGGAGCTGCTGCCGGACCGCTTCCGGGCGGTGGTGTTCGACATGGACGGCCTGCTGCTGGAGACCGAGCTGCTCTGGCACCAGGCGGAGACGGAGCTCTTCGCCAGGCACGGCGCCGAGTTCAGCTGGGACGACAAGATGGCCATCATCGGCTCCAGCTTCGACTTCACCGCCGACTACTTCGCCGATCGCCTGGGGATGCCGCGGAAGCGCGGCCCCGGTCTGGTCAACGAGATGGTGGAGCTGATGCATGGTCAGTTGCGGGAGCAGGTGGAGGGGCGTCCGGGCGCGGTGGAGCTGGTGGAGCGCCTCCGTGGTCGCACGCGGTTGGGCCTGGCCTCGAACTCACCCCGGCACCTGGTGGATACCGCCCTGGCCACGGCGCGCATCGCCGACGCGTTCGACGCGGTGGTCACCTCCGACGACGTCGTCGCCTCGAAGCCGGCCCCAGATCTCTACCTGCTGGCTTGCGAGCGCCTGGGTGTCCCGCCGGCCGATGCGCTGGCACTCGAGGATTCCGCCAGCGGCATCGCGGCCGCCAAGGCGGCAGGCCTGACGTGCATCGCGGTCCCGCAGTTCGCGGAAACCGATGTCTCCGCCGCGGACCGCGTCATCGACTCGCTGGAAGACCTGCTGGCCGAGACGTAGACTGCGCCCATGTGTCGCAGCATCAAGACCCTCCGCACGCTGGACGTGCCGGCCACCGACGACGAGGTGCAGGCCGCCGCGCTCCAGTTCGTGCGCAAGGTGAGCGGCTACCGCAAGCCGTCCCCAGCCAACGAAGCGGCCTTCAACGCCGCCGTGGACGAGATCGCCCACGCCTCTCGCCACCTGCTCGAGGCCGTCACGGCCACGCACCCGGCGCGGCGCGCCAGCTAGGGAGCCGCCGCCCGGGTCGCGGACCCCGAGCCTGTAACTTCCGGCGCGCCCTGGCAACGGAGCGATTGCCTTCTGATGGATTCGGCCTGACGCTACTCGGCACATTCTCGGCGCCCAAGACGCGAGCCCATGCCGACGGTCATCGCCGTACTGCCGAGGGAGGAGAACATGCGTCGATTTCTTGTTGTACTGCTTGCCGCCGCCGTGCTGTCCGGCACGGTCATCGGCAGCGTCGCCGGGGCGAAGCCAGACCCCGTCATCACCTTTGATTCGCAACGTGCCACCGTCTATGCCGGTGCGCTCATGCGCGGCGGATCCGGGGTCGCTGCGGCCGACCTGGTTCGCTCGTTCCTGCGCGGCAAGGGCCACAGCGATGCCACCGTCGCCTCGCTGAAGGTCGCCACCCAATTCACATCCCGTGGCATCACCTTCCTCCGATTCCGCCAGGAATTGGGCGGGTTCCGGATCTACGGTGCCTATGTCCGGGCCGCGGTCCGAGCTGGCGTCCTGGTCCACGTGATCTCGAACATGGTGGACCTCCGGGCCAGCGTGGCCGGCACGGCCGTCGACGCCTCGCAGGCACTCGACGCGTCACTGACCAAGAACAACCCGAACGTCAGCGACCGGCCGGCGATCACCGGCAGCGCCGGCAAGATGGTGTACTTCAGGCAATCGCCCGCGTTTTCGGCGCGGCCATTTGCGGAGCGCGTGCTCGTCGCTCGCCAGAGCGGCGCGCTGGAGCGCGGCTGGCTCGTGACGACGTGGACCAGGCGCGGCAATGACCTGCGCGCGACCCTGGTCGCTCGCGGCGGAAGCGTGGCCTATTCAGTGGACCGCACCGCGAATGACTCGTACAACGTCTTCTCCGAGGATCCCGGCAAGGGCGGCCAAACGCTCGAGCCCGGGGCGGGCAACGGGAATGCCAGCTCGCCGGCAGGATGGCTGTCGGGTGGCCAGAAGACGGTCAACATCGCTGGCAACAATGCCCACGCGTATCTCGATCGGGACAATAACAACCAGGCTGACGCCGGTGGCGCGAACGTGAACAACGGCGTGTTCGATGCCGCGGCGAATCTCTCCGCGGACCCCACGACGGCCGCCAACCAGGCGGTCGCGGTCCAGAACCTCTTCTATCACGTGAATCTGATTCACGACATCCTGTATGCCAACGGCTTCACCGAGGCCACGGGCAACTTCCAGGAGAGCAACTTCGGGCTCAGTGGCAAGGACAGCGACTCGGTCGACACCGAGGCGCAGGACGGCGGCGGGCTCGACAACGCGAACTTCGCCACGCCGCCCGACGGCAGCAACCCGCGGATGCAGATGTACCTGTGGTCGGGGATCGGCGGGACCGACGAGGTCGTGGCCGGCAGCGCGACCTACGACGCGGTGGTGTCGGCGTTCAGCCCGCCGCTGACCGAGACCGGCGTGACCGGCGGCATCCAGCTGGTCGACGATGGGGTGGGGACGGTCACCGACGCCTGCGAGCCGTTGGCGAGAGGTTCGCTCACCGGCAGCATCGCTTTGATCGATCGCGGGACCTGCTTCTTCGACAGCAAGGCAAAGAATGCGCAGGGCGCGGGAGCGATCGGGGTGATCATCGCCAACAACCAGGCCGGCACCCCGTTCCAGATGGCTGGTAGCGGCAGCTTCAAGATCCCTGTTGTGATGATCTCGCAGGCCGATGGCGCGGCCCTGCGCGCCCTCACCGCCGGCACGTCGGTGACGCTCCGTCACAAGGCGGTGCAGCCGATCCT
>DASSEC010000014.1:0-4336 GCA_035696685.1 Candidatus Limnocylindria bacterium
GACCGGCCACTCGCTCACTGGCGCGCCCCCGGGGCGAACAGCACGGGGCGCTCGCCGGCGAGCAACCGGGCCAGGTCCGCGTAGGTCGCGCCCACGCTCACCGGACCGCCGGCACCGGGCCCCGCGATCCGAATCTGCCCGCCATCACGCAGCTGCACCTCCAGCAGGCATTCGATGCCGGATACGTCGGCCATCACGTCGTGGGGGTCCAGCTCCATCGGCTCCACGCGCATGCCATCTTCATCGGCCGCCGCAAGCAGACGAGTTGCCTGGCCGGGGCGCACGTGGATACCGACGATACCGCGCGTGGCCACTTCGCGCTCGGCACGCCAGCGGCCCCACGCCACCGAGGAGAGCACCGCGATCTTCTGGGCCGCGTCACGCCCGGTCACGTCGAAGGTGGGGTCCGGCTCAGCGTAGCCGGCGCGCTGCGCATCGGCGAGCGCATCGTCATAGCTGCGGCCGAGGCCCATGGCTCCCAGCACGTAGGTCGTGGTGGCGTTGAGCAGCCCTCGCAACCGCGCGATCCGTCCCGCCGCCGCTAGGTGCCCGACCACCTCGATCATGGGCGTTCCGCCGCCCACGCTGGCCGAGCCGAGTAGGCCGGCGCCGTTGCGAGATGCCAGCTCGGCGAGCTCGCCACCGTGCGTCGCCAGCAGCGCCTTGTTGCCGGTGACATACGAGCGTCCCTGCGCCAACGTGGCTCGCGCCCAGCCCAGCGGCAGCTCGATTCCGCCGGTTAGCTCCACCACCGCGTCCAGTGTCTCGTCCGCGATGAGCGCTTCCGCGGAGCCGATGTCCACGTCAGCCGGCAGCCCGCGCTCGCGCGCGCGTGCCGCGTCCCGCACGGCGACGCATGCCAGCTCCACGGGCAGCGGTCCGCCGGCGATCAGCCCGCCCAGCGCCGATCCCATGGTTCCCCAGCCGATCAGCCCGATCCGCAACGGCATGCCTCGAAGTATGCCGCCGGGTCGGCCGCTAGACTTCCCGTGCCATGGGAGCCACCGAAACCGTCGACCTGTTCTTCGAGCTGATCAACGACGACCAGCGCGAGAAGGCCATCGACCTGCTTGCCGAGCACGCGGTGATGGGCATCTCGGTACCCGGATCCGACGAGCGGACCAACCTGCGCGGCCGCGACAAGGTCGGGGGCTGGTTCGTGCGCGCCGGCGACGGGTTCCGGATGTACACCAACGACAGCCGCAACATGGGCGGCAGCTACATCGCCGACGTGACCGTCATGCGCCCCGGCGCCCCGTCGATGCACGTCGAGGCCAACTTCCGGGTCGAGGGCGGCGAGATCGTCAGCCTCTTCCTGCAGCCGATCGGCGGCCGCTGACCCGGCTCACTTCCGACCGTGGCCGTGGCCATGGCCACCGCCGTGCCGGGGTGGCTTCGGCTCCTTCGCGGCCTGGCACTCCGTGATGAGCCCATCCACGTACCGCGTCGCCTGGGCGTAGGTCATGCCCGCCAGGTCCGACGTCGCGAGCTCACCCTTCGGGCAGGCCTGCCCGTATGCCGCGACCAGCGCGTTCCGCCAGCCGTCGGGCGGGCCGGCACTGGGGAGTGGCGTCGCTGAGGCGGTGACGGCGGGATGTTGGAGCGCACCCAACGCCAGGGCGGCAACGACGGTCAGGACGGCAACCCCGACCAACCCGGCCGCCACGAAGGGCCAGGTCGACCGGCGGTGCGGCTCTGACCGGGGGGCCGGCGCTGGCTGCGGAGTGACCTCGGGTCCTGGTGCCACGACCGGCATCTCCGCGGTGATCGCGGCGGCGGGCGCCAGGGCGAACGCGGGAGCGGTGTCTCCCCGTTCCCAGGCGCGAAGTGCCTCGGCCACAGCGCCGGCATGCACCGGCCGGTCGGTGATGGGCAACGCCAGGCACGCGCGCGCCACCGCCTCCAGCGCCGGATCGGCGCCGCGGATCGAGGGCGGACCGGCGGCCTGCGCCCGTGCGATCGCGATAGGCCCGTTGCCCTCGAACGGCGGGGCGCCGGCCAGCATCTCGTAGAGCACCGCACCCAGTCCCCACAGGTCGGTGCGCGGGCCGATCTTCTCGCCAGCCAGCTGCTCGGGCGCCATGTAGCGCGGCGTGCCGACAGCGGTGCCGGTATGGGTCAGCGACTCGGCGGCGAGCTCCAGTGAGTGGGCGATCCCGAAGTCGATCAGCCGCGCATGGCCGCTCCCCGCCTCGACCAGGATGTTGGCCGGCTTCACGTCGCGATGCACGATCCCCCGCTGGTGGGCGTGGTACAGCGCGTCGGCGATGTCGGCGGAGATCGGGGCCGCGGTGGCGGGACGCAGCGGTCCGCTCCGCGCCAGCAGGAGAGACAATAGCTCCCCCTCCACCAGCTCCATGACGATGGCCGGGTCCTCCTCTGGCCCCGAAACGTCGTAGATGGTGGCAATGGCCGGGTGCGACAGGGCAGCGGCGGCACGCGCCTCGGCGCCCAACCGGCGACGCGAGGTCTCGTCGGGCAGCAGGTGCGGATGCAGCAGCTTTACCGCCACCGGGCGATCGAGCTGTACGTCCCAGCCTCGACATACGCGGGCGGTGCCGCCCATGGCGAGCTCCTCGTCCAGGCGGTATCGGCCCAGGACCAGGGTTGGCGCTGTTGTCATCTGGCAACGGTCATGCAGTGCTCCTGGAGACCGTCGCCTGCACGTCGCGTGCTAGGCCCGCTTCCTCATGGGAACAGGTCCTGCTCACGGGGCATGACCAGGTCTGCTGCGCCACGCTCGCCGGGTGGCTGCAGGGCCGTGTAGCCCCGCACCACCACCACCGGCTGCTGCTCCACCTTGCCGCCTGCCAGGTCCGCCGCGGACGCCAGCTCGTCCGCCACCGCGATGATCGTGGAGCGCATCTCGCGACCCTGAGCATCCGGCTGCCCACGCAGGTCGGCCAGGACGCGAATCCCTGCCGCCCCGATTGCCACGTTCACGATCCCCGAGCGCCAGGGCCGGCCGAACGAGTCGGAGATGACCACGGCCGGGCGCGCGCCGGTCAGCTCGCCCAGTCGTTCCCGCAGGCCGCGCGCGGACCGATCCGCGTCCTCCGGCAGCAGCGTGGCCAGCGACTCGCCGCCGGTGTTCGAGAGGTCCACGCCCGCGTTCGCGCACACGAAGCCGTGATGGGTCCGGCTGATGATCAGCCCACCCTCGGCCCAGCGCACGACCTCCGCGCTTTCGCGCAGGACCAGCTCCACCTGCCGAGCGTCCTTGCCCCAGCGCGCGGCCCAGGCCACCGCCTCGGGCCGTGGCTCGACGGTCGCCAGGTCCACTACCCGCCCCTCCGCCTTGGAGACGACCTTCTGGGTGACGACGAGGACGTCGCCCTCGACGAGCCCGATACCCCCCGCCGCCAGCCCGGCGGCAATCAGGCTTGCCAGGTCGTCGCCCGGCCGGACCTCGGGGATCCCGCTGACGGGGATCAGCGAGATCATGCCGCGGAGCCGAGCTCCAGCCAACGCGCCAGGTCCTGCGGCGTGTCCAGGTCGAAGGCGAGCCCGTCGCGCTCGACCACGACTGGCTCGATGCCGGCGGCCAAGGCCTCTTCCCGGTGTGCCGCCAGCGATCCCGGACCGAAGCGGAAGCCGATGATGTCCGGCGGCCGCAAGGCCAGGCCGTTGGTGCCGGTCCCCGCCCGATCCGGCGCGATGGCCACTGCACGGGTTTGTTCCGCAGCCGCCAGCAGCGCGACGACGTCGTCCGCCCCCAGGTTCGGCAGGTCACCGTGCAGGATGCCCAGCAGCTCGATGTCATCGCGGATCGCGGCCTCGCGGGCCTGGTCGAGTCCCTGGTTGAGGCCCATCCCCCGCTGCACGACCAGCCGTGCCCCCGCCTCGGCGACCAGCGGCTCGAGCGCGAGCGCCGGGCTGATGACCACCACGTCCTCCACGGCCTCCCGCGCGGCCCGCAGCACGCCGGCCAGCAGCCGCCCGGCAAGTGCAACCCGCTCGCCGGCGTCCAGGACCGGCGAGAGGCGGGTCTTGGCCGAGGCGAGGCCGCGATGCGGCACGATGAGTCGCGTGCTCATGCTCGGAGCATACGCTCAGGCGAGCGCGATGATGGCGCGGGCCAGCTGGGCGCGGTCGTCGTCGGTGCGCATCACCGTCGGCAGCACCACTGGTTCCATGCCCATCTCAGCGATCGCGGGAGCCAGCGCTGCGTCCGCCTCATCGATGACGAAACGGTCGAGCAGGCCCGTGTACAGCGCGGCCACTCCCCGGGCGGTGGCCTCGTGGCCCAGCGTGGTGAGCATCCGGTCCGCCGGCCCGCGGATCGCGCGACCGGCCACGATCCCGCTCACCCCGATCCGCGGCACGCGGGCACGTT
>DASSEC010000015.1:0-3049 GCA_035696685.1 Candidatus Limnocylindria bacterium
GCGCGGCCGATCGGGTTCGCCTGCCGTCGGCGCCACACCGCGTCCGGATCGAGTCCAGCCCCTCAGCGCAGCCGCGTCGCCTTGAACTCGTGCGTCAGCCGATGGCGGGCCACCCGCGGCAGCATCAGGGCCGCGATGAAGGTGATGACGCTGGCCGCCGCGAGATAGGCGGCCGGCGCCAGCTTCACGCCGGTTCGCTCGACGAGCCATGCCGCGATCATGGGCGTCGTCCCACCCACGAGCGCCAGCGCGATGTTGTAGCCCACCGAAAGCACCGTGCACCGAACCCGCCAGGGCGCCAGCTCGGCCATGGCGGCCGGGAGCACCGAGCCGACGCCTCCCACCAGCAGCGCCAGCCCGACCTGTCCTGCCAGGATCCCACCCACGGTTCCCCGGAGCATGAGGCCCATGAGCGGCCAGGCGAGCAGCATCAGCGCGCCGGCGCCCCACGCCATGACGGTCCGGCGGCCAACCCGGTCGCTCAGGCTCCCCGCCAGCGGACTGATGACGAGCAGCAGCGCCATGGCCACCGTGTTGATCTCGAGCGCTCGGCCGGCCGTCACGCCGGCCACCTGCTGCAGCCAGGTGGCGGAGTACACGAACGTCGTGTAGAACCCGACGCTGATAGCCGTGGTGAGCCCCACTAGGTGCACCATCGTGCGCCAATGCGCCCGAAACGCCTCGCCCAGCGGCGACGTGGACTCGGCCTGCTGCGGCACCCGCTCGACGTAGTGGCGCCGGATTGCGAGTCCGCCGAGCGCGACGGTGATGCCCACGATGAACGGAACCCGCCAGCCCCAGGCCAGGACGGCCTCGGGCGAAAGCGTGGCGTTGACGATCGCACCTGCCGCCGAGCCCAGCAGCGTGCCCGCGGACGCACCGAACGGTCCCCAGCTGCCCATCCAGCCGCGGTGCCCGGGCTCCGCCCCTTCGACCAGGAACACCGCCGAAGCCATGTACTCGCCGCCGACGGCGACGCCCTGCAGCATCCGGAGCAGGACCAGCAGCACCGGGGCCGCCAGTCCGATGGTCGCGGCGCCAGGCAGGACGCCGATCAGGAAAGACGGCAAGGCCATGGCGAGCACCGAGCCGATCAGCGCCTGCTTCCGGCCGAACCGATCGCCGATCCAGCCGAACACCGCTCCGCCGACGGGCCGCATGAGGAATCCGGCGGCGAAGGTGCCGAACGCCGCCAGCAGCGACGCGGTGGGATTGTCGGCCGGAAAGAACTGCTGACCGATCTGGGTGGCGAAGAAGCCGAACAGGGCGAAGTCGTACCACTCGAGCATGTTGCCGACCACGCCGGCGAGGATGCCGCGGCGCACGGCCACCGGCGTCCGGAACTCCTGGGTGACGACATGCTCGGGTACGATCGCCGAAGCGGTCATGGGATTGCCCATGGAAAGGTGGGTGGCACGGAGTGTCGGGGAGTGGACCTACGATACCCCGGGGCCGGCGCACCGGACAGGGGTGACGGGAGCAGGTGAGCGGTGAGTGGGTCCCCTGGGCGCCGCCTACCGCTCGGGCTTGACGACCCGGATCATCCGGCGACGCACGTCCGCCGTGCCGTCAGGCGCCGTGACCTTCACCTCGACCACGTAGGCGCCCGGCTTGAGCCGGGCGAGCTGGAGGGTCCGATGGGCCCGGATCGCATCCGTACCCGTCGCCTCGTCCACCCGCAGCGTCACCACCGGCCGATCTTCCACCCGATCCGCGCCGCCCACGCGGAACACGCCGATCTCGTGGCGGTAGGTCGTGCCCGCTCGGGCGCCGGCCACCTCGTAGTAGAGCTCCACCGGGCTGCCGGCGAGGAACAGATCGAACGGTGTGAGCAGCACGGTGTCGGCCGGGGTGGGCATCCAGCGCGCGCTGGCCGCGCGAACCCCCAGGGCCAGATCGCTCAGCGAGAGCAGCGGTCCCGTCGAGCGGACGGTCACGCTGTCGGTCGGAAGCACGACGCCCGCCTCTCGGCCCTGCTCGAGCGCGGCGCGCCAGGCGAAGTGGCCGGCAGGCGTCGGCAGCTCCACCCGCCCGATGAGATATTGACCACGCGTCAACGGGTGGTCCAGCTGGAAGGCCAGCGTGGTATCCGCGTGGGCCACCGCGTGATCGGCGCCGTCCAGCAACACGACCCGGGCCCGCACGTGGTAGCTCACGCCGTCGCTGGCCGCCATGGGCGTGGTTTCGGCAGCGCCGACCGCGAACACGAACTGCGCCAGCGGCATGCCGTGATCCGTCCCGATGCCGATCAGGTCGCCATAGGCGGTGAGGCGCCTGGCGAACTGGAGCTCGTACGAGTCGGTGGTCGTGCCGTAGTCGATGCTGGCGCGGCCGATGCCGCGCTCGCGCGCCCGGGCGCGAGCGGCGCCGTTGGGACCCCAGTGGAGCATGCGGCCATAGAGCGGGGACAGGGTTTCGCGCGACAGCAGCAGTTGATCCTGCTCCGCGTCGGCCGCGCCACGCAGGTCCAACACGCTTTCGACCAGCCGATAGTCGTACAGGTCACCGCCGCCGTTGGTGTCGTAGCCGGCGCTGAAGTGGAACAGCAGGTCGCCGTCGGCCTGGCCATAGCGCCAGGTCTCGTTGGGCATCAGCCCGAAGACGAACGGCTTGAGGCGGGTGCGCGGCTCGCCGTGGCGAACGTAGATGACGCCGCGGTCGTCCAGCTCCTCGCTGCCCGACCGGTAGGCGTCCTGCCCGCCGTAGAACCGCCGGGAGATGGTGAGGGCGAAATGACGCCGCGCGTAGAGCAGGCGGCGATAGTGCTCCCGCAGCCGCTCGCCGTCCGACCGCAGGGCCGCGTGGTCGCGGTCGCTCCAGAACCGCTCCAACCACGCTGCCCGCGCCGCCCCGTCCAGCCGGTCGAACCGGGCGAGGTCCGAGTCGGGCGCGATCGGGGCCAGGTCCGCGCGGTAGCCGGCCACGACGCCGGTGTCCGCCGTCGCGGCCTCCGCGAAGTAGAGCCGCTCGCCGTCGGCCACGCCGGCGGCGAGGGCCGTTCGCGCCTGCTCCAGGCGAGCCATGGCGCTCACCCCCGAATCGGCCCCGG
>DASSEC010000016.1:0-13051 GCA_035696685.1 Candidatus Limnocylindria bacterium
CCGAGACGCCCCCCACATGCCTCGAAAGTTCTCCCTCCAGATGACCCGCAACATCGGGATCATGGCGCACATCGACGCCGGCAAGACCACGGTGACCGAGCGGATCCTCTTCTACACCAAGAAGATCTACAAGATCGGCGAGGTGCACGAGGGCGCCGCCACCATGGACTGGATGGAGCAGGAGCAGGAGCGGGGGATCACCATCACCGCCGCCGCCACGACCTGCTTCTGGGCCGATCATCGCATCAACCTGATTGACACACCCGGCCACGTGGATTTCACGGTGGAGGTGGAGCGCAGCCTGCGCGTGCTCGACGGCGCGGTCGTCGTGTTCGACGGCGTGGCCGGCGTGGAACCGCAGTCCGAGACCGTCTGGCGCCAGGCGGATCGCTACCGCGTGCCGCGCTTCTGCTTCGTCAACAAGCTGGACCGCACGGGCGCCGACTTCTGGCGCGTCGTCGACATGATCAAGGACCGCCTCGGCGCCAACGCGGTGCCATTGCAGGTGCCCATCGGCCTGGAGGACAAGTTCCGCGGGGTCATCGACCTGATCAACATGAAGGCGATCACCTACGGCAACGACCTGGGCGACCAGATCAACGTGGGCGACATGCCCGATGAGCTCGCCGCGGAAGCGGCGCAGTGGCGCGAGAAGATGGTCGAGGCGCTTGCCGACTACGACGACGACATCGCGCACAAGTACCTCGAGGGCGAGGAGATCACGCCTGACGAGCTGCGCGCCGCGCTGCGCGCCGGCACGCTCGAGTACAAGATCGTGCCCGTCCTGTGCGGCTCCGCACTGAAGAACAAGGGCGTCCAGCCCATGCTCGATGCGGTGATCGACTACCTCCCGTCGCCGCTGGACGTGCCGCCGGTCACCGGCCGCGACCCGCGCTCTGGCGACGAGGCGATGCGCCCGACCGACGCGAGCGAGCCGTTTGCGGCCCTGGCCTTCAAGATCGCCGCCGACCCCTTCGTGGGCAAGCTCGCCTTCTTCAGGGTCTACTCGGGCACGCTGAAGACGGGCTCGTACGTCTACAACTCGACCAAGGGCACCAAGGAGCGCGTCGGCCGCCTGCTGCAGCTCCACGCCAACCACCGCGAGGAGATCGAGTCGGTCAGCGCCGGCGACATCGCCGCCGCGGTCGGCCTCAAGAACACGACCACCGGCGACACGCTGTGCGACGAGTCGAAGCCGATCGTGCTGGAGTCCATCAGCTTCCCGGAGCCGGTCATCGAGCTGGCCGTGGAGCCCAAGACGAAGGCCGACCAGGACAAGATGTCGATCGCGCTGCAGCGCCTGGCGGAGGAGGATCCGACCTTCCGCGTCAGCACCGATGAGGAGAGCGCCCAGACCCGGATCGCCGGCATGGGCGAGCTGCACCTCGAGGTGATCGTCGACCGGATGCTGCGCGAGTTCAAGGTGCAGGCGAACGTCGGCCGCCCGCAGGTCAGCTACCGCGAGGCGATCCGCAAGCCCGCCAAGGGCGAGGGCCGCTTCGTGCGCCAGACCGGCGGCAAGGGCCAATACGGCCACGCGGTCCTGAACATCGAGCCGCTGGAGCGGGGGACCGGCGTCGAGTTCGAGTCGAAGATCGTGGGAGGCGCCGTGCCGCGCGACTTCTGGCGCGCCATCGAGCAGGGCATCCGCGAGGCACTGGCCGGTGGCATCGTGGCCGGCTACCCGATGATCGACCTGAAGGCCACGCTCGTGGATGGCTCGTACCACGAAGTCGACTCGTCCGAGATGGCCTTCAAGATTGCCGGCTCCATGGCCATCAAGGACGGTGCCGCCAAGGCCGACCCGGCCATTCTGGAACCGGTCATGAAGGTTGACGTGACCACGCCCGAGGACTTCATGGGCGACGTCATCGGCAACCTGAACGCCAAGCGCGGCCACATCGAGGGGATCGACGAGCACGGCACCAGCCGCGTGGTGCGGGCGCTGGTGCCGCTGGCCGAGATGTTCGGCTACGCCACCGAGCTGCGCAGCATGACCCAGGGCCGCGCCACGTACTCAATGGAATTCAGCCGCTATTCCGAAGTCCCGTCCAGCATCGCCAACGAGCTGATCGCGAAGTCCAAGAGCTAACGACCGAGTAAGGAGCAACGAAGGACACACCATGGCCAAGCAGAAGTTCGACCGCAGCAAGCCGCACGTGAATGTCGGCACCATCGGCCACGTCGACCACGGCAAGACGACCCTGACCGCGGCGATCACGAAGTACCTGTCCCTATCGGGCGGGGCGGACTTCCGCGCCTTCGATTCGATCGACAACGCTCCGGAGGAGCGGCAGCGCGGCATCACGATCGCGATTGCGCACGTCGAGTACGAGACGGCCAACCGCCACTACGCGCACGTCGACTGCCCCGGCCACGCCGACTACATCAAGAACATGATCACCGGCGCAGCCCAGATGGACGGCGCGATCCTGGTGGTGTCCGCGGCCGATGGCCCGATGCCCCAGACCCGCGAGCACATCCTGCTCGCGCGCCAGGTCGAGGTCCCGTCGCTGGTCGTCTACCTCAACAAGGTGGACATGGTCGACGACGAGATGCTGATCGACCTGGTCGAGATGGAGGTGCGCGAGCTCCTCAGCCGGTACGAGTTCCCCGGCGATGACATCCCGGTCATCCGTGGCTCGGCCCTCAAGGCGCTCGAGTCATCGAGCACCGACCCCGAGAGCGAGGACTACACGTCCATCAAGGAGCTGATGGACGCGGTCGACAACTACATCCCGACCCCGGTCCGCGACGTGGACAAGCCCTTCCTGATGCCCATCGAGGACGTGTTTGGGATCAAGGGCCGCGGCACGGTCGCCACCGGTCGTATCGAGCGCGGCACGATCAACACCGGCGACACGGTCGAGCAGGTGGGCATCCACGCCAAGAGCCGCCAGCTGGTGGTCACCGGCGTCGAGATGTTCAAGAAGACGCTGGACCAGGGCCAGGCCGGCGACAACGTCGGCCTCCTGCTGCGGGGCATCGAGCGCGAGGAGATCGAGCGCGGCCAGGTGCTCGCCAAGCCGGGCAGCGTCAAGCCGGGCACCAAGTTCAAGGCCGAGGTCCTGGTGCTCACCAAGGAGGAGGGCGGACGCCACACCCCCTTCTACGCCGGCTATCGGCCGCAGTTCTACCTGCGCACCACCGATGTCACCGGGGCCATCGCGATGCCGGCCGGCGTCGAGATGATCATGCCCGGCGACAACGTGAACATCGACGTGGAGCTGATCACGCCGATCGCGATCGAGCAGGGACAGCGCTTCGCCATTCGCGAGGGCGGCCACACGGTGGGCGCCGGCGTGATCACCGAGGTGATCGGCTAACGCCATGGCCAAGCAGCGCATCCGGATCCGTCTCAAGGCCTACGACCACAAGCTGCTCGACCAGTCGGCCGAGCAGATCGTGGAGACGGCCCAGCGCACCGGCGCCGCCATCGCGGGGCCGGTGCCGCTGCCGACCCGGATCGAGAAGTACACCGTCATCCGCGGCCCGTTCGTCCACAAGGACGGCCGGGAGCAGTTCGAGATCCGAACGCACAAGCGGCTGATCGACATCATCGATCCGTCGACGAAGACGGTGGATGCGCTGATGCGCCTCAGCCTGGCTGCGGGCGTCGATATCGAAATCAAGATGTGATGAGAGGAAGCAGGAAGCAGCAGTGCCGGCAGGATTGATCGGACGCAAGCTCGGCATGATGCGCGTCTTCGGTGACGACGGGACCGTCGTGCCGGTCAGCGTCATCGAGGCGACGCCGAACACCGTGACGCGGCTCCGGACCCCGGAGCAGGACGGCTATGCCGCCCTGCAGCTGGGCGCCGGCGTGGCGAAGCGCCTGTCGAAGCCTGCGGCCGGCCAGTTCAAGGACCTGGAGCGTGACCAGCAGAAGCCGGCGCGCGTCCGCGAGTTCCGCGTCGAGGCAGTCGCCGACTACGAGGTCGGCCAGGCCCTGGACGTCAGCCTGTTCGAGGTGGGGGAGCTGGTGGACGTGACCGGGGTCAGCCGCGGCAAGGGCTTCACCGGCACCATCGCGCGCCACAACTTCAAGCGCGGGCCGAAGACCCATGGCTCGAACAACTACCGCCAGCCCGGCTCGATCGGTGCCGGCACCACGCCCGGCCGCGTGTTCAAGGGCACGCGCATGGGCGGCCACATGGGCGACCAGCAGGTCACCGTCCGGAAGCTCCGGATCGAGAAGATCGATGCCGAGCGCAACCTGCTCCTCGTCCGCGGCGCGGTGCCCGGCGCGCGCAACGCCGTCCTGATGATCAGGAAGGCGAGGTGAGCATGGCCAGCACCACGATCCTGAAGGCGGATGGCGGCAAGGGCGCCAAGCTCGACCTGTCGGACGCGCTGTTCGGCGCCCCCGTCAACCAGGCGCTCATCCACCAGGCTGCCGTGCGGCAGCTGGCGACCCGTCGGGCGGGCACTGCCGATACGCTGACCCGCGGCCAAGTCACCGGCGGCGGTCGCAAGCCGTGGCGCCAGAAGGGTACCGGCCGCGCCCGGCAGGGCAGCCGCACCGCCCCGCACTGGAAGGGCGGCGGGGTGGTGTTCGGGCCGCATCCGCGCAGCTACGACCAGAAGATGAACGCCAAGATGCGCCGGGCGGCCCTGCGCGGCGTGCTCAGCGCGAAGGCCGACGAGGGAGCGCTGCGCGTGGTCGAGGGCTTCGGCCTGGATGAGATCGGGACCCGGGCCTTCGCCGAGCGGCTCGCAGCGTGGGATGCCGGAGGCAAGGTCCTGGTGGTCCTGCCCGCCCGTGACCACGTCGTCGAGCGCTCCTGCCGCAACCTGCCGGAGGTGCGGGTCATCCTGGCGAACAGCCTGAACGTCATCGACCTGCTAGAGGCGGACACCGTCGTCTTTACGCGGGACGCGCTGGCGCGAGCCGAGGAGATGTACGCATGACCATGAGCGTGCACACCGTGCTCCTGCGCCCGGTGATCAGCGAGAAGAGCGTGATCGAGACCGAGCGCAACAACTACACGTTCGCCGTCGCGCGCGACGCGAACAAATTCCAGATCAAGGCCGCCGTCGAAGAACAGTTCAAGGTGGACGTGCTCGGCGTGCGGGTGCTGACGGTCAAGCCCAAGCAGAAGCGCCGCGGCCGTCGCCAGCTTGGGACGGTACCTGGCTGGCGCAAGGCCGTGGTGACCATCGCCGACGGCCAGAAGATCGAGCTCTTCGAGACGGTATAGAGACATGCCACTACGCAGCTATCGACCAACGAGCCCGGGCCTGCGGCAGATGACGCGCGCCACCTTCGACGAGGTGACGACCGATCAGCCGCACAAGCCGCTGACCGAGAAGCTGGTCCGACGTGCCGGCCGCAACTCCCAGGGCAAGCTCACCGTCCGCCACCAGGGCTCGGGCCACAAGCGCCTCTATCGGCTCATCGACTGGAAGCGCGACAAGGCGGGCGTGCCGGCGCGCATCGCGACCGTCGAGTACGACCCGAACCGCTCCGCTCGCATCGGCCTCCTGCACTACGCCGATGGCGAGAAGCGCTACATCCTGCTGCCGCATGGCCTGGGCGTGGGCGACGCGGTCATCTCGGGTCCCGATGCCGAGGCGCGGGTTGGCAATGCCCTGCCGCTGTCCCGCATCCCGCTGGGCACCCAGGTGCACAACATCGAGCTGGTGGCGGGGCGCGGGGGTCAGATCGTGCGCTCGGCCGGCAGCAGCGCCCAGCTGCTCGCCAAGGAGGCGGGCATGGCCACCATCCGGCTTCCCTCCGGGGAGGTGCGGCGGGTGCGCGCCGAATGCATGGCCACGGTCGGCCAGGTCAGCAACCTCGACCACGAGAACCAGAACATCGGCAAGGCGGGACGCAGCCGGCACATGGGCCGACGGCCGCAGGTGCGCGGCGTGGTCATGAATCCGAACGACCACCCCCACGGCGGCGGCGAGGGCAAGTCGCCCACCGGGATGCCGCCCAAGACCCCTTGGGGCAAGCCGGCCATGGGCTTCCGCACCCGGAAGAACAAGACCACCAACAAGCAGATCGTGCGCCGTCGATATGGACGGGGTTAGGAGAACTCGATGAGTCGCTCTCTGAAGAAGGGACCGTTCGTCGAGGCGCGCCTGCTCGGCCGCATCGACGACATGAACAAGCGCAACGAGCGCAAGGTGCTGAAGACGTGGTCGCGCGCCAGCGTGATCTTCCCGCAGATGATCGGGCACACCATCGCCGTCCATGATGGCAAGCGCCACGTGCCGGTCTTCATCACCGAGAACATGGTCGGCCACCGCCTGGGCGAGTTCGCCCCGACCCGTCACTACCGTGGCCACGGCAAGGCCACCGAGCGCTCGACGTCGCTGAAGTAGGAGCGGGAGCAATGCGCGTTTCGGCCACGGCCAAGTTCATTCGCATCAGCCCGCGCAAGGTGCGGCTGGTGACCGACCTCATCGCCGGCAAGCCGGTGGAGGAGGCCGCCGCCATCCTGCGCTTCCTGCCGAACGCGGCAGCGCGCGACGTGGCCAAGGTGCTCAAGAGCGCCACCGCCAATGCCGAGAACAACTTCAACCTCGCGGCCGATGAGCTGACCGTGGTCAGCGCCACCGCCGACGAGGGACCGACTCTGAAGCGCGGACGGCCGCGCGCCCAGGGCCGCTACTTCGCAATCTTGAAGCGGACCAGCCACATCACCGTCGCCGTGGCTGACCGGGAGGAGGCCTGATGGGTCACAAGGTTCACCCGTATGGCTTCCGGATCGGCATCGTCAAGCCCTGGCTGGCCAAGTGGTACGCGGATCGCGACTACGCCACCTTGCTGCAAGAGGACATGCGGATCCGGCAGCTCGTTGCCAAGCAGCTGTCCAACGCCAGCGTCAGCCAGGTCGAGATCGAGCGCGGCATCAACCACGTCACCGTGACCGTGCACTCGGCCAAGCCGGGCATCGTCATCGGCAAGGGCGGCGCCAACGTCGAGCTGCTGCGCAGCTCGGTGGGCAAGCTGACCGACAAGAAGGTCAAGCTCGAGATCAAGGAGGTCCTGCAGCCTGAGCTCGACGGGGTGCTGGTTGCGCAGAACGTGGCCTCGCAGCTCGAGCGGCGCATCGCCTTCCGCAAGGCGATCAAGCAGACCATCCAGCGCACCATCAAGGCGGGCGCCAAGGGCGTGCGCATCCAGGTCGCCGGCCGGCTGGGCGGCTCCGAGATGAGCCGGACCGAATGGGACCGCGAGGGGCGCATCCCGCTGGGCACCCTGCGCGCCGACATCAGCTACGGCATGGTCCACGCTCGCACCACCTACGGCCGCATCGGCGTGAAGGTCTGGATCTATCGTGGCGAGCTGCTGGCCGACCTGCCCGGCTCCGCCCGCACGGAGCCGCGTGAGCGGGCACGACCCGCCACCACCCGGTCCACGCGATCAACCCGTTCGGCCTCGCCGACGCCAGACGCGTCCGAGCCGGCTGAGCCCACCGTGGCCCAGGAACCGGCTGCCGCGCCGGCCGCGCGGTCAAGGGCGACTACCGCTGCCCCGGCAGCGCCAGTGGCGGCGGAAGCGCCGGCAGCCGAGCCCGCGGCGCCCAACCCGGCTGCGGCCGACGGCGAGGAGGCCTGAGCCGATGCTGATGCCAAAGCGCGTCAAGCACCGCAAGGTGCAGCGCGGCCGCCGCGCCGGCATGGCGAAGGGCGGCACGGCCGTTAGCTTCGGCGACTTCGGCCTGATGGCCGAAGAGGTGTGCTGGCTGACCAGCCGCCAGATCGAGGCCGCCCGCCGCGCCATGACCCACCACATCAAGCGCGGTGGCCGCATCTGGATCCGCGACTTCCCGGACAAGCCGGTCACCAAGAAGCCGGCCGAGGTCCGGATGGGCTCCGGCAAGGGCGCGCCCGACCACTGGGTCGCCGTCGTCAAGCCCGGCCGCGTGATGTTCGAGATGTCCGGCGTGCCGGAGCCGATCGCGCGGGAGGCGATGCGCCTCGCCAGCCACAAGCTGCCGATCTCCACGAAGTTCGTGGTCAAGGAAGGACTCGAACATGGACATCAGTGAGATCCGGCGCCTCTCGGACACCGACCTGGAGGCGGCGCTGGTTGATGCAAAGCAGGAGCTGTGGAAGGTCCGCTTCGACCTCGCCACGCGCCAGGAGAAGAACTACAGCAGGCTGCCGGCGACGCGGAAGCGCATCGCTCGCATCCTGACCGTGATGACCGAGCGCCAGCACGCCGCGGAAGCCGCCGTCGCTGACGCCGAGAAGGCCAGCTGATGCTAACGAAACGAAGAACGAAGGTCGGGCGCGTGGTGTCCGACAAGATGGACAAGACCGTCGTGGTCAGCGTCGAGCGGCTCCGCCGCCATCCGATCTACAAGCGGGTGGTCCGGCTTTCGAGCAAGTTCAAGGCGCACGACGAGGAGAACGCCGCGCACGTGGGCGACACGGTGCGGATCGAGGAGAGCCGTCCGCTGTCCGCGGAGAAGCGCTGGAAGGTCGTCGAGATCGTGGCGCGCGGCTCGAACGAGGAATTGGTGGGCTAGATGATCCGCCAGTACACACGCCTGCGCGTGGCCGACAACACCGGCGCACGGACGCTGCAGTGCATCACGATCATCGGTCGCTCGCAGGCGGATACCGCCGAGGTGGGTGACGTGATCGTGGCCAGCGTCAAGCAGGCCCTGCCCAACTCCGGCGTCAAGAAGGGCGACGTGGTGCGGGCCGTGGTCGTGCGCACGGCGAAGGAGTATGGGCGACCTGATGGCAGCCACATCCGCTTCGACGAGAACGCGGCCGTGCTGATCACGCCGCAGGGCAGCCCGCGCGGTACGCGCATCTTTGGGCCGGTGGCCCGCGAGCTGCGCGAGCGCAACTACATGAAGATCGTCTCGCTCGCGCCGGAGGTGCTGTAGCCATGACCGTCAGGAAGGGCGACACCGTGCTGGTGCTCGCCGGCAAGGATCGAGGCAAGCGCGGCACCGTGGAGCGCGTCGAGGACACCAAGCGCGGCCTCGGGGTGGTCGTGCAGGGGCTGAACATGGCCAAGCGCCACCAGCGGCCCCGATCGCGCACCCAGACGGCCGGCATCCTGGACCTGCCGGTGCCGATCCACGTCAGCAACGTGCAAGTCGTCTGCCCGCGCTGCGACAAGCCGACCCGCGTGGCAGTCCAGGTTCGCGATGACGGCACCCGGGTGCGGGTCTGCAAGCAGTGCGGCGAGCAGATCGAGACGGTGGCCCGATGAGCGACGAGACCAAGAAGCCCAAGCGCGCGTCGCGCAAGCCAGCGACCCCGGCTGCCTCGGCCGCGACGCCGTCGAGCGCCGGCAAGGCCAAGGGAGGTAGTGGCTACGTGCCGCCCACCTACGCCGGGCTGCGGCAGCGCTACCACGACGAGGCCGTGCCGGCCCTGCAGCGCGACTTCAGCTACGCCAATGCCATGCAGATCCCTCGCCTGGACAAGGTCATCGTCAACATCGGCCTGGGCGAGGCGATCGCGAACGCCAAGGCGCTGGATGCCGCCGTCGGCGACCTGGCCACCATCACCGGCCAGAAGCCGATCGTGACCCGTGCCAAGCGTTCAATCGCGCAGTTCCGGTTGCGCACCGGCATGCCCATCGGCGCCAAGGTGACGCTCCGCGGGCAGCGGATGTACGACTTCCTGGAGCGCACCATGCGGCTGGCTCTGCCGCGCATCCGCGACTTCCGGGGCATCGCCACCCGCTCGTTCGATGGGCGCGGCAATTTCAGCCTGGGGCTGCGTGAGCAACTCGTCTACCCCGAGATCGACTACGACAAGATCGACCGCCTCCGCGGACTCGAGATCAGCATCGTGACGACCGCCAAGACCGACGAAGAGGGGCGCAGGCTGCTGCAGCTCCTCGGTATGCCGTTCCAGGCCAGCTAGGAGACAACGTGGCAAAGAAGTCGAGTATCGCCAGGGCGGCGCGCCCGCCGCGCCACAAGGTCCAGCAGCACAACCGCTGCTCGATCTGTGGCCGGCCGCGTGGGTACATGCGCCGCTTCGCGATGTGCCGGATCTGCTTCCGTGAGCGGGCCCTGGAGGGCCAGTTGCCGGGAGTGACCAAGTCGAGCTGGTAGCCCGACGCCGAGCGGCCGCGAGATCGGCCTGTCAGCGGCAGGCGCCAACCACGCCGCAGCGTGGCGCGAACCACCGCCGAGGAGTACGAACCGAACCATGAACACATCTGACCCGATCGCCGACATGCTGACCCGGATCCGCAACGCCAGCCAGGCGCGGCACCGGGAGCTGACGCTGCCGTCGTCCAAGATGAAGCGCGAGATCGCGCGAATCCTCGTTGACGAGGGCTTCATCGAGTCCTTCGCGACGCAGCAGGACGGCGTGCAGGAGAGCCTGACCATCGCGCTGAAATATGTCGAGGGACGCACGCCGGTGGTGAGCGGCCTGAAGCGCATCAGCAAGCCCGGCCTGCGGGTCTACGCCCGCAAGACCGAGATCCCGCGCGTCCTGGGCGGGCTGGGCCTTGCGATCCTCTCCACGTCGCACGGGGTGATGACCGGGTCGCAGGCCCGCAAGCTCAACCTGGGCGGCGAAGTCCTGTGCTACGTCTGGTAGGGCGAGGCTGATGTCGAGAATCGGACGACTCCCCATCTCCGTCCCGTCCAACGTGGAGCTGACGCAGGAAGGACGCCTGCTGCGGGTGAAGGGCCCGCTGGGCACGCTGGAAAGGGAGATCCATCCCGAGATGCAGGTCGAGCGCAGCGACGGCGAAGTCCGCATCGTGCGGCCGAGCGACGAGCCGCGCCACCGGGCGCTGCACGGCCTGACCCGCACCCTGGTGAACAACATGGTCATCGGCGTGACGGACGGCTTCACGCGCAACCTCGAGATCAGCGGCGTCGGGTATCGGGCGCAGCTGCAGGGCCAGAAGCTGGTTCTGGCGCTGGGCTACTCGCACCCGGTGGAGGTCGACCCGCCCTCGGGCATCGAGTTCCGCGTCGATACGCCCACCCGCCTTGCGGTCTTCGGCGCCGACAAGGAGCTCGTGGGGCAGACCGCTGCCTACATCCGCTCGCGGCGCAAGCCCGAGCCGTACAAGGGCAAGGGCATCCGCTACGCCGGTGAGCAGATCCTGCGCAAGGCGGGCAAGGCCGGCAAGGTGGGAGGCGCGTAGTGATCAAGAAGGAAAGCCGCGACGCGCTGCGTCGCAAGCGCCACGAGCGCATCCGCCTCCGCCTGGGGGGCACGCCCGAGCGCCCGCGCCTGTCGGTGTTTCGCTCGACGCGCTTCATCTACGCGCAGGTCATTGACGATGCGAGCGGACGCACGCTGGCCGCCGCCTCCAGTCGCGAGGCAGGGCTGTCCAACGGCACCGGCAAGCTGGACACCGCCCGCGCAGTGGGCAAGGCCCTGGCCGAGCGGGCCAAGGCAGCCGGGGTGAAGTCGGTCGTGCTCGATCGAGGCGGCTATCAATATCACGGGCGGGTTCGCTCGCTCGCCGAGGGCGCCCGCGAGGGCGGTCTCGACCTGTAGAGCGAGGAGCAGACACATGGCAAGAATCGACCCGACCAAGCTCAACCTCGAGGAGAAGGTCGTCCAGATCAACCGGGTGGCGAAGGTCGTCAAGGGCGGCCGGCGCTTCAGCTTCAGCGCCGTGGTGGTCGTGGGTGACCGCAACGGCGTGGTCGGCGCAGGGCTGGGCAAGTCCAACGAGGTGCCAGAGGCGATCCGCAAGGGCGTTGAAGATGCGAAGAAGCACCTGATCCGCGTGCCACTGGTGGGCGCCACCATTCCGCACGAGGTGCGCCTGGACTACGGCGCCTCGCACATCATGCTCAAGCCGGCCTCGGCCGGCACCGGCGTGATTGCCGGGGGCTCGGTTCGCTCCGTGGTCGAGGCCGCGGGGGTTCGCGACCTGCTGTCGAAGTCGATGGGCAGCACCAACCCGGTCAACGTGGTGCGCGCGACGATGGAGGCGCTGTCCAGCCTGCGCTCGGCGGATGCGATCGCCACCAGGCGCGGCAAGACCGCCGAGGAGCTGCTCGGCAAGCGCGCGGCGGAAGCGGCACGCCGTCCGCACGAGTATGTCGAGCGGCCGGCGCCTGCCTTCCCGCAGGGAGGCGGCCGTGGCCGATAAGACGATCAAGCTGACCTGGGTGAAGTCCACCATCGGTCACAAGGCCGGCGCGCGGGGAACGATTCGTGCCCTCGGGCTGCACCGGCTCAACCAGACCATCGAGATCGCCGACACGCCTGCCAACCGCGGGATGGTCCGGCGCGTGGCGTTCCTGCTGCGCGTCGAGGAGCCGGCGAAGGAAGGAGCAGCCGAGTGAAGCTCCACGACCTGCAGCCCCCCAGCGGCTCGCACAAGCCACCGCGCCGGGTCGGACGCGGGCACGGCTCGGGGCGCGGGAAGACCGCCGGTCGCGGCACCAAGGGACAGAAGTCCCGGACGGGCTCGAGCATCCCCGCGTGGTTCGAGGGCGGCCAGACGCCGCTGCACGTCCGCACCCCCAAGCTGCACGGCTTCAAGAATCGCTTCCGGGTGGAGTACGCCCCGGTGAATCTCTCCAGCCTGGCCGAGGCGGCGTCCGGGACGCTCATCACGCCCGACGTCCTGCGCCACGACGGCCTGCTGCGAACCTCGAAGACGAAGGCCCTTCCCGTCAAGATCCTGGGTGGCGGCGACGCGCCAAAGGGCGTGACCATCCACGCGCACGCCTTCACCCGCTCCGCGCTCGAGAAGCTGCAGGCGGCGGGCAGCACGGCGCAGCGCATCAGCTGGCCGGACGGCCTGCCGATCGACGAGGGGGCTGAGGCCCAGGAGGCCGCGGCCGCCGAAGCCGAGGCCGAGGAGAAGGCCGCGGCGCGAGCTGCGAAGGCGGAGGCCAGGGCCGAGGCCGCCGAGGCCGCGGCCATCGCGGAGCCCAGCGAGGCCGCTGCCGAGCCAGCAGCCGAGTCCAAGCCGGTCGTCGACGAGCTGCCGACGACCCCGACGGGCGCTGCCGAGCCCAGCGAGGCCGCTGCCGAACCGGCCGAGGACGTCCCCGAGACGACCGATGAGGCCCCCGCGGTCGACGGCGCTGGCGACGAGAGCGAGGACTAGGTGATCGACTCGCTGGTCACG
>DASSEC010000017.1:0-20339 GCA_035696685.1 Candidatus Limnocylindria bacterium
GCGCAGTGTACACGGCTTGACAAGCGTTACTTGACCCGCCAGCCACCCGAAAGTACTGCGCCCCATCGGGGCGAGGTGTACCGACGGGTCATTGTTCGCGGGACCTCCCTCCCTGAACGTGAATGCACCGACGCAACCACCCTGGCTGCGCCGCTCGACACGACTCAGGAGAACCCCAACGATGCGCAGCGTCAGCACCGGCGGCGGCTGGCCCTTCTAGGGCACCGAACGCCCGCACCAGCGGGGGAAGAGGCGCGCCACGGAATCCCGCAGCAGCGGGACCTCCCCCGTGGCGCGTTTGCTGTGCCCGCCTAGATCGGCGGCAGCTCCTGGGCCAGCTGGGTGGCCGGCTCGAACAGGTCCCCGACCCTGGCGAGCCGTCGCGGCAACGTGTCGATGCTCCATCGGTCCGACCGCAGCTTTGGATCCTCCAGCTCCTCCCAGCGGATGGGCGCCGATACCGGTGCGCCGGGTGCGGGCCGCACCGAATACGGGGCCACCAGGGTCTTGTTGACCGCGTTCTGGGTGAAATCCAGGCGCGCGCGACCCCTGCGGTCGCGCTTCGTCCACTCCCAGCTCACCACGTCGGGAACGAGGCCGCCGATCATGCGCGACAGCTGCTCGACCCAGTCCCGGGTCTCGTCGAACCCGTAGCCGCGGCGCACCGGGACCCACACCTGGATTCCCCGCTTGCCGGTGGTTTTGGGCAGGCCGATGACGCCCAGGTGCTCCAGCGCGGTCCGGTACAACCGCGCCAGGATCAGCACCTCTTCCCAGGTCGTCTGCTCGCCTGGGTCGACGTCGATCAGCGCAAAGGTCGGCTCGTGCGGCGAGATCGTGCGCGATGTCCATGGATGGATCTCCAGGGCTGCTTCCTGCGCCAGCCACGCCATGGTTGCCACCTTGTCGACCACCACGTAGTCCTTCGCGCCCTCGTGGCCGGTGTATCCCCAGCGGGTGATCCATCGTGGCGCGTGCCCCGGCACGTCCTTCTGCCAGAAGCCCGTCTTCGCGGTCCCGTCCGGGAAGCGCTGCAGGTTCAGGCCCCGTCCCGCCAGGTGCGGAATGATGGTCGGGCCAATGGTCACGTAGTAGCGCAGCAGGTCGCGCTTGGTGATGGCCCGATGCTCCCCGTCGGCCGGCGCCAGCACTTTGTCCAGGTTCGTGACCCGAACCTCGTGGCCGGCAACCTGCCAGTGGCCATCGCCGCTCATCTCCTCCAGCGCCTTCAGCTCGGCCCTGCTGGCAGGGGTGAGATCCATCTCGGGCGGCGGCCATTCGCCATCCTTAGCTGACCTAGACCGTTTTGCAGCCCTGGGCGCGGGCGTTGGGTCTGGCTTAGCCGCACGCTTGCTGGGCCGACGATTGGCCGATGGCGCGTGCTGCACCACGCGCATAGCCGGCACTGCCTCCTCGCGAATGACCTTCGCCGGGTCCCGATCCAGCTCGATCCCCTTGAACGCCGCCTGTCGCAGCAGCCCGTCGCGCGTCCAGTCGGTGAACTCGGCGCGGATCACGATGCGTGGCTCGACCCAGCGAGCCTGCGGCAGCCGTGGCTGCTTCACCAGCGGTGCCGTGTCGCGGCGTATCGGCTCCATGGCGGCCAGCAGGTCCCTGCGCATGCGGGCGTTGATCCCGCTGCCGACCTGGCCGGCGTGGCGCAGGCCGCCGTCCTGGTTGACGGCGACGATCAGGGAGCCGAGATCCTTATGGGTCCCCTGGCCGGGCAGCCACCCCACCACCACGATCTCCTGCTCACGGCGCAGCTTGATCTTGAGCCAGTCGCGGCTGCGACGGCCGGGCTGGTACGGGCTGCGGCGTCGCTTCGCCACGATCCCCTCCAGGCCCTTCTCCGCGGCCGCCCGCGTGAAATCAATGCCGTCGCCCACCACGTGCGAGGCGAACTGCACCAGCCCGTCCGGCCGCAGCACGCGCCGCAGCACGCGTTTGCGTTCCTCCAGCGGCACGTCGACCAGCGACGTGCCGTTCAGGTGCAGCAGGTCGAAGACCATGTAGGCCATGGGAATCGCCTCGCGCTCTTCCCTCGTCAGCCGCGGCGCATCCGGATCTGCGCGCCGCGTGGCCATCTCGAGTGCGCGCAGCCCTGTCTTCTCCTGGAGCCGGCTGAACGACGGCCGGCCTTCCTCGTCGAACGCCACCACCTCACCGTCGACGATGGCGTCATCGGCATCGATCCAGTCAGCGGGGCCGGCGAGGGCCGGGAAGTACGTCGCGGCATCGATCCGGTTGCGGGTCCAGATGCGGACCTTGCCGTCGCGGACCACGCCCTCGACGCGATACCCGTCCCACTTGACCTCGTACAGCCAATCCTCGTCGTCGAAGGCGGCATCGGTCAGCGTCGCCATCATGGGCGGCACGAAGTCCGGCTGGCGTTCCGGGCGCGCCAGCGACAGGTCCGGGGCGACGTCGGGACCGGGCGGCGGCTGCTCGAACCGCGGCTTGCGGCCCGCCTTCACCTCGTCGTTGGTGCGGCCGGTCTTGACGCTGGCCGGGAAGTCCTCCGCGTCCCAGCCGTCGACGGCGGCCTCGTCGCGCTTCTTGATCAGGAGCCACTGCTCGCGTTCCTCGTGCCGGCCGCCCCGCCCACTGGTCCGCACGATGGTGTACCGGCCCCGGAGCCGCTCTCCGAGCAAGCGGAACTTCAACTCGCCGGCGCGCAGGGCACGCTGCGGGTCATCGGTCTCTTCCGGCTCGAAGGTGCCCCAGTCCCAGATGATCACGTCGCCAGCGCCATACTCGCCCCCCGGGATCACCCCCTCGAAGTCGAAGTACTCGATCGGGTGATCTTCGGTGCGCATGGCCAGCCGCTTCTCGTCCGGGTCGAGCGTCGGGCCTTTCGGCACCGCCCAGCTGACGAGGACACCACCAATCTCCAGGCGCGTGTCGTAGTGCAACGCGGTGGCGCGGTGTCGCTGCACCACGAACCGACCGGACCCGTCCCCCAGCTCGCCCGGCTCGGGCTCGGGGGTCTTGCCGAAGTCGCGCTTGGCCCGATATTGCTCCAGCGGCATCGAAGCGGTCAGCGCGGCAGCGCGGCCAGGAAGCGGAAGACGGGCTCCGCTGTGGCGAAGTCCTGGACGAGCATGTTCGGCAGGTCTGGCGACAGGAATTCGTCGTCGTCCAGGTGGCGGCCGAAGGTGACATCCTTCATCTTGAGCAGCTCCGCCTGCGGATGGTCGGCTGGGTAGCCCGGCGGCACGCGTTTCAGCGTCTCGTGGCCATGCACGCCGCCGAAGGTCTTCACGAAGGATGGCTCCTCCACCGCGGCCAGCACGCGTCGCGGCTCGTCGACCACCAGGCGCCGGAAGGCCTCGAGGCGCGGCCGCTCCATCATGTACATGCCACCCCCCACGAACATCTCGCCCGGCTGGAAGTGCAGGTACGCGCCGAGCCCGTGCATCTCGCCGCCGCCGGGGTCCTCGACCCACGGGATGCTGGCGCCGACGTTCGTCTTGTACGGTGACTTGTCCTTTGAGAAACGCGTGTCGCGATAGATCCGGAACACGGCGCGCCGCGGGTCTGCCTCCAGGGGCAGCCCACGCTCACGGAAGCGATCGACGAGGCTGGCCACCAACGACTCCATCGGCTCTTTGAGCAGGCGTTCGAATTCTCCCTTGCGGGGCTGGAACCAGCCGCGGTCGTTGTTCAGCGCCAGGTTGATGAGGAACTCGATGGCCTCCGGCTGAAAGCCCGTGAACGTGGCGGTCCTGCTGCTCATGGCGCAAGGATCATCCGCCGATGGCGTCACCGGCAACCCGCAGGTCGGCGACGAGTCCGGCGAGCGCGTCCTCGCGCTCTGCTGACGTACGGCTGCGCAGCACCGCTGAGGGGTGGATGGTGGCCAGCGCTGGCGGCCCCAGGGCCGTCGGGATCACGGTCCCATGCTGCTTCGTGACCCGGAAGGCGGGCCCAAGGATGGCCTGGGCCGCGGTCGCGCCCAGCAGCACCACCAGCCGCGGTCTGACCCGCTCGATCTCGCCCTCCAGCCACGGCCGACAGGCGGTGACCTCGGTGCGATCCGGCTTCTGGTGGATACGCCGCTTCCCGCTGGGCGCGCGGCGCCACTTGAAGTGCTTCACGACGTTCGTCACGTAGACCGTGGCGCGATCAATGCCGGCCGCGGCCAGCGCCTCGTCCAGCAGGCGACCGGCGGGGCCCACGAACGGCTCGCCGGCGACGTCCTCGCGATCACCCGGCTGCTCCCCCACCAGCATCAAGGGTGCGCCCTCACCGCCCGCGCCGAAGACGGTCTGCGTGGCGTTCCGGTACAGGTCGCACGCGCGGCACCCAGTCGCCGCGCGCCGCAGGTCCTCCAGCGTGGCCGCGCCGTGAGCCGCGGCATCGCGCATCTTGGCGGGGTCGGAGGTCATGCGACCTGCCGGAGCAGCCCGCGTGCCGGAATGTGGACGGGGTGGGGACAGGTCCGCATCGGCCCATGGAAATTCGTGGACAAAGCCCTTGTGACGGTCTGCCGCCGCCCCGTAGCGTACTCAGCGAGCCGGGCGCCTCGGAGGTGCGACCCGATCAGCCACCGGAGGTGACACCGGACGCAACACTCGGCGCGACACCCGATCTCCCACCCGATTCGATGACGGCAACGTCCCGAGCGCGGGAGGCGACGCGGGACCGCACGCGGGATTGCGCACCGGGCCATCCACTGGAGCTGACGCGGGGGTTCCTCCGGGTCCCCGGCTTTTTGCTGCCCCGCGCCCAGGCGGACCTAGGCGACCTCGGCCTCGTCCAGCAGGCTGCGCAGCAGGTCCAGCGGCGTGATGACGCCGATCGGATGATCCGCACCGTCAACCACCACGAGCCGATGGATGTGATGGTCGATCATCCGCCGCGCCGCGGCCCGGACCGAGGCGGTCGCGTCCACCGTCATGGGCGGCCGCGTCATCAGGTGGCGCACCCGCAGCCGCTCCCAGTTCGCGGAGATCAGCTCGCTCGATCGGGCCGATAGCAGGTCCGTTTGGCTGATGACGCCCACCAGGACGTCGCCCTCCAGGACCGGCAGGCCGGAGATCCGATAGGTCTTGAGCAGCTGCTCGGCGACCGCTGCGGAGTCGTCAGCCGAGATCGTCACGGGGTCGATGGTCATCAGGTTGCCGACCCGCAGTTCGTTCGTGGCAAGCATGGCTTCTCTCCGACTCGTCCGACTGGTGTCTTGGTGTCTCGTGGCCATGGTCCGTCGCCCGTTGCGGGGTGGCACACGGCCAACTGTCCCCTCTTTTCGACGACCATCGGCCCTGCCCTGCCACTCGCCTGCGCGGACACCATCGGGCCATGAGCACTCGTGCCCGCCGCGTCGCCGTGCTTGGCGCGCTGCTGGGCGTCTTCGCGTCCGCCTATCTGCTGATCGACTACGTCTGGGGTTCGGGCATCTGTCTCACCGGCTCGGGCTGTGACACGGTGCGCCTGAGCGCGTTTGCCTATCCGCTGGGGATCCCCATGCCGCTGTTGGGCCTGGGGTACTACGCGGCCGCCGCCATCTTCATCGGCCTGGCGCCCGGATCGCTCGACGATCGGCCGCGGGCGGCGCTGCTGGCGGCGTGGTCAGCCGTCGGCGTGCTGGTCATGGGCGCGCTGACCGTGATCGAAGTTACGGTGATCCATGCCCTGTGCAGCTGGTGCCTGCTCTCGGCGGTGGCGAGCCTGCTGCTGGCGGGTGGTGCGTTTGCCGGCTGGCTCACGCGCCCCAAGGACCCAACGTCCGGCCTCTCGGCACGCAGCCGCCGGCACGCGCAGGAAGCGCGGCAGGCAGCGGATCGTTCGGTGCGACGCTTCTCGCTTGTCACCGCGTGGCTGCTGGCAGTGGCGTTTGCCGGGCTGGTCATCGCGCCGGCCCTGGCCGGGCAGGACAGCGGCTCGGTGGACGTCGCGGCATCGGGGCGCCCGACCCTTGGCAACGGACCCGTGCCGGTGGTGGTCTTCAGCGACTTCCAGTGCCCGGGCTGCGCCCAGGCCGCGCCGTCGCTGTCGGAGCTCGCCACGAGCGGCCGCGTCACGCTGACGTATCGGTTCTTCCCACTGACCAGGATCCACGCCAATGCCCGGGCCTCGGCGCTGGCGGCGCTGGCGGCGTGGCGGCAGGATCGGTTCTGGCAGTTCCATGACGCGCTCTTCGCCCGGCAGCAGGCATGGGCCAACCTGCCGCCGGCGGGAGCCCACGACGTCTTCAGGCGGATCGCCGCCGATATCGGCCTGGACGTCGCCCGCTGGCAGGCAGACGCGGCCGCTCCTGACCAAGCGGCGGTCGTCGACGCCGACGTACAGGCCGCCATCGGCCTGGAGCTGCCGGGGACGCCCATCATCTTCATCGACGGCCGTCGCTACGCCGGAAGGCTGGACTTCGCATCGTTGTCGGCGGCGGTGGCTTCGGCGCCCTGAGGCCTGTCCGGGAGGGGCCGAACGGCCCGCCGAAACGGTAGCCTCGTCCCTGCGCACCGAGCGCGTCGACGACCATGCTCAGCCCATGAAACGCGCGCGCACCGTCGAGTTCCCGGGGACCTCGGCGGTGATGGATGGCTCGGAGGCAGTGGCGGACGTCGAGGTCCGCATCGCCGAGGGCGCCTGCGCCTACCCCATCACGCCATCCACCAACATGGCCGGCGCGTTCCAGGCGGCGGTGGCCGATGGGCGGACCAACCTGTGGGGAGTCCCGCTGCGGTTCCTGGAGCTCGAGTCGGAGCATTCGTCGGCCTCTGCCGCCGAGGGCTTTGCCATGGCCGGTGGCCGCGTCGTGAACTTCACCTCCGGCCAGGGCCTGGTCCTGATGAAGGAGGTCCTCTTCGTCATCAGCGGCAAGCGGCTCCCGGCCGTGTTCCACGTCGGCGCCCGCGCGCTGACGAGCCAGGCGCTGAACATCCATGCCGGGCACGACGACCTGATGGCCGTGGCCGATACGGGCTGGGGCATGCTCGTGGCGCGCAACGCACAGGAGGCGGCTGACCTGGCCGCCATCGCCCGGCGCGTGGCCGAGGAGTGCGAGACGCCCTTCTTCGTCGCCCAGGACGGCTTCCTCACGACGCACACGCTCGAGACGCTGCACCGCCCGGAGGACGAGCTGCTTCGCAGGTTCGTGGGCGATCCCCGCACGCGCCTGCGCGACCTGCTGTCGCCAAAGGACGCGCTGATGAGCGGCGTCGTCGAGAACCAGGATGCGTACATGAAGGGGCGCATCGGCCAGCGCGCGTTCTACGACAGGATCCCGGGCAGCCTGGCCACAGCCTTTGCCGAGTGGGAGAAGCTCACCGGGCGCCACTACGGATCAATCCGCACGCACCGAACCAGCGACGCCCAGCAGATCGTGGTCAGCATGGGGAGCATGGCCGAGACGGCCGAGGCGGCGGTGGACCGGCTGCGCGAGGCGGGCAACCCGGTCGGCAGCGTGGCGATCACCGCATTCCGCCCGTTCCCGGCCGTCGAGCTGGCGGAGGCCATCCGACAGGCGTCCGTGGTGGCCGTCATCGAGCGCACGGACGAGCCCGCCGCCGCCGACAACCCGCTCACCCGCGAATTGAAGGCGGCGCTTGCCGGCCTGGCAGCCGATGGCGCCCGCATCCCCTGGGTCGTCTCCGCCTCAGCCGGACTGGGCTCGCGAGACGTGGCCGGCGCTGACATCGCCGCCGTCCTTGCCTGGGCCGCGGACCCCGTGGCCGCGCGTGAACGGCCCTTCGCCGTGCTCGGCGTGGTCCACCCGCTGGGGCTGGAGCGCATGCCGATCGACGTCACGCCGCCCGGCGCATATCGGCTGCGCGGCCACTCCATCGGCGGCTTCGGTTCGGTCACGACCAACAAGGTGCTGGCCACGCTGGTCGGCGAGCTGTTCGGGCTCCACGTGCAGGCATATCCGCGCTATGGCTCGGAGAAGAAGGGCCTGCCCACGACCTACTTCCTGACCATTGCGGATGAGCCGATCAGGTCGCACGGGGAGATCCAGCAGGTGGACTTCGTCCCCCTGTACGACGTCGCCGCGTTCCGGCAGGGCAACGTGCTGGCCGGCCTTGTCGACGGCGGCGCGGTCTTCGTGCAGACGCCGATCTCCGCGGCCACGGACATCTGGCAGGCCATCCCGGCTGACATCCGTGATGCGCTGGCCCGGCGCAACATCCACCTTTGGGCGCTCGACACGGCGGCGCTGGCGCGTCGCCACGCTCCGCGACCGGAGCTCGAGATTCGCATGCAGGGCGTCGCACTGGCGGGCGTGTTCCTGCGGGTCGCCCCGTTCGCGACCCGCGCCGGCCTCGATGTCGACGCGCTCATGCTCGCCGTGAGACGGCAGCTCGAGCGCTTCTTCGGCAAGCGCGGCGAAGCGGTGGTCGAGGCGAACCTGGCGGTGGTGCGCGAGGCCTACGACGGCGTCATCGACGTCACCGCGGCCATCGGCTCGGCAGCCGGCCAGGTGCTGGCGGGAGCGGCCTGATCATGACGAGCCTGATCGATCCCGGGACGTTCGCCTCCGCCGTGCTCTCCGGCTATGCCGACGGCACGGCGGAGGCCGCGCTGCCCGCCGACGAGGTCGCCGCGCGCAGCCTCATGCCCCCGGGCACGGCCGCCGGCCGCGATTTCAGCGAGCTGGCGCCGCGGATCCCCGAGTTCATCAGCGATCGCTGCGTGGGCTGCATGGCCTGCGTCAGTGCCTGTCCCGACGCCGCCATCCTGGCCGTCGCTCAGCCCGAAACCGTCATCGGCCCCGCCATCGACGATGCCGCGGCAGACCCGGACCAGCTGCGCGGCCACTTCGTGACGACCACCAAGTATGCGGCGGTTCCACAAAAGCGCGGTCTGGAGCCGGCCGAGTTCGGCATCTTCGTCGACCCCACGAACTGCAAGGGCTGCGCGGAGTGCGTGGAGGTCTGTCACGCGCTCGGCCACGACGCGCTGCTGATGATCGACAAGGTGCCTGCCGCCGACGGGCAGCCCAGCACGGTCGAACGGTACGCCACTGACTTCGCGTTCTTCAAGAGCCTGCCGCCCACCCCGGCCGAGTATCGCAACGACAAGGCACTGGCGGACCTGATGCTGGGCGAGCACGCCATCGGCTACGTGGGTGGGGCCGGCTCGTGCTCCGGCTGCGGCGAGGGCACTGCCATTCGGATGGTCGTCGCCGCCACCCGGCAGATCCACGGGCCAGAGTCGATGGCCATCGTGGCCGCCACCGGCTGCAACACCGTCTTCGGCAGCACCTATCCGTACAACCCCTACCTGGTGCCGTGGACCAACTCGCTGTTCGAGAACGCGCCGGCCGACGCGCTGGGCGTCCGAGCGCGCTGGGACCAGGGCGGCCACCCCGAGCGACGCCTGTGGGTGCTCGGCGGGGACGGCGCGATGTATGACATCGGCTTCCAGGCCCTGAGCCGGATGGTCGCCTCCGGGGCGGATATCAAGGTGCTGGTGCTCGATGGCCAGGTCTACTCGAACACCGGGGGCCAGGCCTCCACCGCTTCGTTCGGCGGGCAGATCACCAAGCTTTCGGCCTTCGGCAAGGCGCAGCACGGACGCCCCGAGCGACGCAAGGAGCTTGGCCGCATCCTCATGGCGCACGGCGACGTGTTCGTGGCGCAGACCACGCCGGCGCACCTGAACCACTTCTACCGTGCCGTCATGGATGCCAACGAGTACCCCGGTCCGGCGGTCGTGATCGCGTATGCGCCATGTATGCCCGAGCATGGCATCGCCGACGACGCGGCCAACCGCCAGGCCAAGCTGGCCGTCGATTCCCGCGCCTTCCCGCTGTTCACGTACGACCCGCGCCGCGGCGAGACCATCGCCGAGCGCCTGAGCCTGCAGGGCAACCCAGCCATGAAGGACGACTGGGCAACGCTGCCGGACGGCACCCCCATCGACTTCCTCACGTTTGCCCGCAGCGAGGGACGCTTCGCGGCGCATTTCGGCGCCGATGGCCAGCCGACCCCCGAGATCGAGGCCACCAAGGTCGACCGCCTTGCCAACTGGCACATGCTTCAGGAGCTGGCAGGGCTGCGATGAACTCCGCTTCGCCCGATTGATTCCGGCTTTCGGGAGCCAGAGCGGCAGCCTGACGGCTGCCGCTCTCGGCGTCCCGCGCGGCGAGGTGGCTCATGGCGCCAAGCGATCCATGGGCTACGCTGAACGGGTGAGCTTCGAGATCGACGAGGCGAAGGCCTCGCTGCGGCGGACACCATCGGTCCTGCGGCAGCTGGTGGACGACGCGTCCGAAGCATGGTTGGCGGCCAGGCCGGCGGCTGGCGAATGGAGCGCTCACCAGGTCGCCTGCCACCTCGCGTACGTCGAGGAGACCGACTGGCTGGTCCGGGCGCGCATGATTCGCGAGGTCGGACCGATGCGCCCCTTCCCGCCGGTCGATCACGGAGACCAGACTGGCCGCTATGCGGGCTTGTCCACGGTCGACGTGGCCTCACGATTCGCCGACCTGCGGGCGGCCAACCTGGCCGCGCTGGAAGCGATGCGGCTTGACGCGGCCGATCTCGACCTGCGGGGCCTGCATCCGACCTTGGGCGAGGTGACGTTGCGGCAGCTGCTGGCCACCTGGGTCGTGCACGACCACAACCATGTTGCGCAGCTGCAGGGAGCGCTGGCCGCCTACTACGCCGAGGAGGTGGGTCCGTGGCGCTCGTTCCTGGGCATCCTGGACCCGGTGCGGGATCCGTCCGAGGGAGCACGACCGAGCCCAGAGTGACCTCTCGGTTCTCCGAATCGACTCTCGCCGTTCGGTTCTTCCCTCGGACCTCTCCGGGCTCAGTGAGGAGTGTCGCCCGCCGCGAACCGGTGCCCCAGTGCCAAATGCCCTCGCCACGGCGGGACGCGGGTCACCAACTCGCGCCGTCGCCCTGATACGGCCGCGTCAGGATGCGGCGAGCCGGATCCGTTTGCGCGAGCCAGCCTCGCCGACCCACTGGTACACGATGCGGCCGAGCGGGTCGACCTTGCGGGTGCGCTGGTAATGCCCCTCGCGACCCGGTGCGCCAAGCCGCTTGGGCGGCGGAAGCAGGTAGTCGTCCTGGCCGGCGTATGGGCCGCCTTCGTAGACGATCGTCATACCGCCCATCCCCGCACGGGCCATGCCAAGGCGGTGCGCGTCTACTTCCCCCGGTCGATCTCGGCACGGACCTCGTCGAAGAGCTGCATCAACGCCGGATCTGCCTCGGGCGTGATCTCGATGGCGACGCGCTGCAGCTGTTCCCGTGCCTCGTCGGCTGCCTCTTGCGGCCGCAGCCTCACGGCCAGACGGTAAGCCATCTGGATCGTCCGGAGTCGCTGGGTGGCGTGGCGGCGATCCATGGCTGTCCACCTTCGCATCAGTCGTGCCCGATGTCAGTCTAGGTGGTGGGCGACCTCAACATGCCGCGCCACGACGTTTGCGCAGCCGATCACCGAGCCGGCGTAGGGCCTGATCGGCAAATCGGCCGGTGCCGCTCGCATAATCGTCGAACGCCGGCCCCTCGGAGAGCGCCACCCAAAGGTCCCCGAACCGCCACAGGCCGGTGATCTGCCAGCCCAGCGGCAGGGACGCCTCGGCCGAAACCCATGACTGGGAGAGAGCGCCAAGCGGCATCGGTCCAGTCTAGAGGCCGGGCACCGTGCCTAGAGGCGAAGCACGAGCTTCGCGATCTCGAAGTAGATGATCAGGCCCGTGCCATCGACCAGGGTCGTGATTAGCGGGGCGGAGACCACGGCGGGATCGATGCGCAGGCGTCGCAGCAGCAGCGGCAGCACCGCAGCCACCGTCGCCGACCACAGGCAGATCGCCAGGATCGTCAGTGCCACGACGGCACCGACGTCGGGGCCCACACCCAGCAGCCACGCACGGCCGAAAGCCACGATGGCCATCACCGCGCCCAGCAACAGGCCGACGCGCAGCTCCTTGAAGATGATCCAGCCCATATCCCGCAGGCTTACTTCGCCGAGCGCCATGGCGCGGACGATGAGCGTCACCGTTTGACTGCCGATGTTGCCCCCGGTCCCGATCAACAGTGGGATGAAGAAGCTGAGGGAAACGACCGAGCTGAGCTCGTCCGCGAAGTCCCTCAGCACCGTGCCGGTGTACGCCTCGGCCACGAACAGCAGCAGCAGCCAGAAGATCCGCTTCCGGACGAGGAGGGGCACGCTGGCCAGCCGATACGGCAGGTTCAACGGTTGAGATCCTCCCAGCCGCTCGATGTCCTCGGTGGCCTCGGCTTCGAGCACGTCGGCGACGTCGTCCTCGGTGATGATCCCCAGCAAGTGCTCCTGCTGATCGACGACCGGAATCGCGACCAGGTTGTGATCGGTCAGCAGGCGGGCCGCGGTCTCCTGGTCCGTATCAGCGGCGACCCGAATCGTGTTCGGTGCCATGAGCTGCGCGACCGGAGTAACGGCCGGGCTGAGGAGCAGCCGGTACAGCGACAACACCCCGAGCAGGTGGTGCTTCGCATCGGTCACGTAGATGTAGCTGACCGTCTCTGCGTCATCCACCAGGCGCCGAATCGCCGCGATCGCCTGGGCCGCGGTCGCGTCGTGGCTGACTGCCACGTAGGCGGGGGTCATGATTCCGCCCGCGCTGTTCGGAGCAAACGCGGTCAGATCCCGGATCTCGGACGCATCCTCGGCGCGCATCTGAACCAGGATTCCGCGAGCTTCTTCGGGAAGCAGCTGCTCGACGACGTCGGCGGCGTCGTCAGGGTCCATCTCCTGCAACAGCGCTGCCGCCTCTGGCTGGCTGAGCGTGCGCAGGATGCTGGCTGCTTGGGCGGGGGCGAGCTCCTCCAGCAGCTCGGGAATCTCATCGTCGGGCAGCCATTGAAGGAGCACGGCGACTTCGGCGGGATGAAGCTGCGGCACAAGATCCGCCCACTCGGCCGGACCGATGACTTCAGCAAGGCCCCGGATGCCATCCCGCTCGCGTTCCCGGATCAGCGCCTGGATGTCAGCGAGGAGCTGGGCGGTCTGGGTGGCGGTCACGATGCACCTTCGCAGGGGCGATCCGCCGCGTCGGTGCGACCCGCGGCCGGAAGATGACCGACGCCGGCGCGCAGGGGGTCGGATGTGTGCATGGCGATGTCCTCATCGGCCGGGTGACCGCCGATGTCTCGCCATCAATTCAGACAGTGCCTACCGTGCGACGGAGCGATCACCCACTTGTCTGCCGGCTGAGCCGGCCGTGGTACTGGGGGTAGGCATGGGGAATGGGAGCTCCGTCGTCTCACGGTTCGTTCTGGGCTCACCGACGGTACGACGCCGGGGGGTGCCGGTCAATCAATATCGGGTCAACATCGTTCATTCGAGGGTGCGGCAAAGGCCGCGCCATCACAGGCAGGGCTTCGGTGGTATATCTCTTCTGACGCACGTGTAACCGCACCCCCCGGGCCCCAAGTGGCGCGTTTGTATCGACAAGGAGAGTCCCATGGCCTACGCCGTGACCAACCCCGCCACGGGGGAGACGGTCAAGACCTTCGACACCATCACCGACGCCGACCTCGAGGCCGCGATCGCCGCCGCGGACGAAGCACATCGAACCTGGTCGAAGTCCACGACGGTCGAGGAGCGCGCGGCCCTCATCCGGCGCGTCAGCGAGCTGCACACCGAACGCCGCCAGGAGCTGTCCGAGCTCATCGTGCGCGAGATGGGCAAGCCGATCGCGCAGGCGCTCAGCGAGGTCGACTTCGCCGCGGCGATCTACGAGTACTACGCCGACCATTCACCGGACTTCCTGAAGGATGAGCCGATCCAGCTCCTCGCGGGCGATGGCTCGGCGGTCATCCGCCGTTCTTCACTGGGCGTGCTGCTGGGAGTCATGCCCTGGAACTTCCCGTACTACCAGGTCGCCCGCTTCGCCGGCCCGAACCTCATCATCGGCAACACCATCCTGCTCAAGCACGCCGCGCAGTGCCCCGAGTCCGCCGCCGCCATGCAGCAGATCTTCCGCGACGCGGGCTTCCCTTCGGGCGCGTACATCAACATCTACGCCGACCATGACCAGCTCGAGCGGGTGATCGCGGACCCGCGCGTGCAGGGCGTCTCGCTCACTGGCTCTGAGCGCGCCGGCGCCGCGGTCGCCGAGATCGCCGGCCGCCACCTGAAGAAGGTCGTCCTCGAGCTCGGTGGCTCGGATCCCTTCATCCTGCTCTCGACCGACGACCTCGACCAGGCCGTGCAGAACGCGATCGACGCCCGGCTCGACAACAGCGGCCAGTCGTGCAACGCGGCCAAGCGCTTCATCGTCGCCGACGAGCTGTACGAGCCATTCCTCCAGAAATTCACCGCCAAGATCGCGGAGATCGAGGCGACCGACCCGACGTCCTCCGATTCTGCGCTCGGCCCGCTCTCCTCCCTGAAGGCCGCTGAGGGCCTCGATGACCAGGTCAAGCGTGCGGTCGAGCACGGCGCGAAGCTCGTGCACGGCGGCTCCCGGAACGGCGCGTTCTTCCAGACAACGGTGCTGACCGATGTCACCCCGGAGAACCCCGCGTCCAAGGAGGAGTTCTTCGGCCCCGTCGCGCAGGTGTATCGCGCCAGGGACGAGGCCGATGCGGTGCGCCTCGCGAACGACATCCCGTTCGGCCTCGGCTCGTACGTCTACACCACCGACCAGGAGCAGGCGATGCGCGTCGCCGATGGCATCGAGGCCGGCATGGTCTTCGTGAACGTGGTGCTCGCCGATGGCGCCGAACTGCCATTCGGCGGCATCAAGCGATCGGGTTCCGGCCGCGAGCTCGGCCGTTTCGGCGCCGACGAGTTCGTGAACAAGAAGATGATCCGCATCGGCTGACGCCCTGGAAGGTCGGGAACGCGGGGGCTGGTGGGCGCGCCGCCTAGCTATCGAATGGCGCTCGTTCGATCTCCTCGACCATGCCTTTGGCCACCCACACCGCGGCCAGGCATGACGGCTTGCGCCTTGCCTGGTCGACGAAGAGCGCAGCGAACTCCCGCTTGAATTCGAGCCGTGGGTAGGCGGCCAGCAGCACGGGGACGATCGCGGGCGGGATATCGGTGAAACGATCACCGGTCACGTCGGTGCCGGCCGCGTCCCACAGGAGCACCACCTCGGCAGCAGGATCGGGCGGCAGTTCCTCGTTGTTGTGCAGCGCGATGACGTCGTAGATCGCTCGGGCGCGCGCCTCCGGTTCACCGAGCTTGCGCACCAACTGCTCCGCCGCGATCGCACCGTCGCCCTCGTAGCAGCCGCCCAGGTCATACGCGGGAACGAGTCCAATGTCGTGGAGCATGGCGGCCACGTACAGGATCTCGGGATCGAACTGGAGGTTGTCGTGCCGCGCCAGCTCCACGGCCCAGGCATAGGTCCGGACTGAGTGGTTCACGAGTACGGGCGCCGCAACCTCTGCGATCAGCTCGCGGGCCTGGCGGGCGAGCACAGACTCAGGTACGGGCATTCCGAGCCGGGTGAGTGCCTCGTCCACCACGTGTTCGTCGACTCTACTGCGCGCCAGGCATTCTCCTATGCGCCAACCGGTGATTCGCGCCGCGCCTTAGTGCGCGCCGCTGAGGACTACCGTGGAGATGCTGGCGGCGACGGCAGCCACAATGATCTTCTTTCGCTTTTCCTCATCCTTGAGGAGTTCGGCGACGACCTCCGCGGCCTTCCTGGCCTGGTCGTCTGAAAGCCCGGCACGCTCGCGGAGCGCAGCGATCAGCTCATCCATGACCCATGTCCTCCATTCAGCCCGCCCCAGCGTGGTCAGCGGGGGCGCCAGTGGGCAAGTGCAATTCGACACGAAGGGCGAACAGTGATGAATGGGCGGGCGGTGGGTGGGACGGCACCGGAGTATTCACCCAAGCAGCCGCTTGGTGGGTGCCCATAGTCAACGGAAATGGCCTGCGTCCTGGTGATACTAAGCACACCTAAGTGCACCATGGCGACATTCGTGCGTTGATGGCCCAGCTGCGGGACAACACAAGAAATCGAGATGCTTGGATGACACGGCCTCTCCTGGTTGGCGTGGCACACGGCCTGGACCTGCTCACGTTCCTGCTGGCAGTCGGCACCTTCGGAATTAGTGGCGAGGCCAACGGCCTGATGCAGGCGCTCTACATGCATGCCGGACCGGCGGGGATCATCGCGCTGAAGGCGTCCGGGGCCACGTCGCTGGCATTGATTAGTCAGCTCCGCGGCTGGGCGCTGTTGCCAGCGGCTGCGGCCGGTATTGCAGGAGCCGTCGTCAACCTCGTCGCCCTGCGCGTCGCCTGACTGGGGCTCGGCCGCTATTCAGAGTCGAGCTGCCAGACCTCGACGGGTCGCGGGACTCCCTTCAGTTCATGTGCCCCGCGGCTGGAGAACGCGAGACTCGTCTCCGCCAGCAGGTCGCGCGTTACGCCGGAAATCAACACCTCGCCAGGCCGTGCGAGCGCAGTGATCCGCGTCACGACATGGACGGCCACCCCACGAATGTTGTCCGTCAGGCGCTCCACTTCTCCGGTGTGGATTCCGATTCGCAGTCGGATGTTCAGGGACTGCGAAACTCGATGGATCGCGGCCGCGCAATGCACCGCCCGCTCCGCACCGTCGAAGAGCGCGAGAAGGCCGTCACCAGTCGTCGCTGCCTCGCGTCCGCGATAACGGTCGACTTCCCGCCGGGTGGCGGAAGTCTGCTCGGCGATCAAATCGCGCCAGGCCGCGTCGCCCACCCGGATTGCCGTCGCCGTGGAATCGACGATGTCGGTGCACAGGATCGTTGCCAGCACCCGCTGACCGCTCCCAACGAGCGGTCGCCCAAATGTGCGCATGCCCGCGAAGTCGTAGATCACGCATGCGTCATCACCCAGGACCACGGCGTCATGACCAGGCTGGACATCGAAGAGCATGCCCGGGCCGACCTCCATCTGAAGTCCGTCCGGCGTCTCGAACAGCAGACGGCCGGACATCACCATGCCAATGTGGTGGTACTCGCAGGTATCGGTCAGGGCCACCGGCTTGACGTCATTTGACCAGCGCCAGCCGGGCTCGAAGACCTGTTTTCCGATGACGGTGTCACCGAGTTCCCAGATCTCCGCTCGCCCGTGCGTGAACGGCCGAATCTCGTCCGGGGTGCTGAGCAGCTTCCGCTGCATCTTGGCCATCGCCTCTCCCGCTCCGCGTCTGACGTCAACCGCTTGAAAACCGAACGAAGCCAGCAAGGTACTGCGGCGCGATCCTCAGGGTGACGGCCGCCGCGTCTGCCGCATCGCGAAGTACTGCCAGTGCGGTATCCGTCGCGGGGCCATACACCTCCCACCCTAGCGGAGTGATGTACTCATATGCAGCCACAGAGCGGCCTTCCGAGCCTTCGAAGTGCGCTGCCATGGCGGCTGCGTCCGGGAACGCGTGGACGATCGTCAGCCGGGATGACCGATCATCCAGAAACTGGAGGTAAACGGCAGTCCGCGGCTTCGCCATTTCAAGCTCTCGCGTTACGGCATCGGCCAGACGGCGGTAAGCGGCCAGGCCGCCGGGCTTCACCTCGAAATGGCTGATGAAGACGATCGCCTCTGACATGCCCGCTTCCCTTGCGTGCACGCATGCTAGGACGGTGACGCTTCTCCGGGCCGTCAGCTAACAGCGGCGACGTCCGATGTGCAGGCGGGGTCAGGCCTCGACGATCCCCATGCGCCGAAGCATCTCGATGGTGTCATCGCTCAAGGTGCCATCGGCGGCGGCAGAGCGGACTGCGTCGACCCGCTCTTGGGCTGACATGGCCGACACAACCGATTCTTCGACGCCGATGTCCCGCAGGACATGGATCAGCACGGCGTCCCAGACCCCGGTCGGCTGCCACTCATCGGACATTGGCTACCTCATCCGGCGCCGGCGGCTCGAACCATCACCGAGCCTGATATGCGTGCAAGCGGCCAACCACCCCGCGGGGCTGACCAAGACCGCGCGATGTGTGCCCACTACTGTCATCTGCCCGAGTGTAGGCGCGCGTTCGCCCGTCTTGTTGCATGGGCGGCAGCAGGCGTGCGAGCCTTCGGTCATGGACGCCGGACCTGTCGTGCCGCAGGTGGTTCGCCTATCGCTTCGGACGCGAGTGCTCGCTCCCATCCGGGGAGGGCTGTCCGCGCTGGGGGCCGTGGCCGCGATGCTGGACGGCGCGCGCCCCGAGAGCACGCTCCTGGCGTGGGCGCTCGGAGCCATTCTGGTGTCGATCGTCCTGGCCGGAGACCCACAACGCGGCGGGCGAACCACGGCTCCGGAACCGCTACCGGGTGAGGCCGTCACCGAGACGTGGGCGCAGATAGCCCGGACCGACGTGCTACCCAGCACGGTGGGCGTCGCGCTGCTCACCGCTGTCGCGCTGCTCTTTGATCCCGTGCTGGCAGGGGTCCTGGCGGGAATCCTCGGCGGCATGGCCTTCATGACGCTCGTGGCACGTGTGCAGGTAGCAATGACCGAGCGGAGACTGGGCGGCGTGCTCTACCTTCAGCGCCGGAGCAAGCGCCTGTTCCTATCCTCGAACTGAGTCCCCGCGGGTCGCCCGGGCGCGAACCGTCGAGGTAACGTCCGACACCGCCGTAGACGGGGATCGGAGGCCGTCAAGCATTCAGTGTCAGGCTGGCGTCGGCGGCCTATTGCCGGAGTATCGTGCCTGTGTGAGGCGGATCCAGCTACTCCTGGCGGTGGCAATCCTTGCCCCGGCAATCGGATGCTCGCTCAGCTTCAAGCCAAGTGCCGCCGATACGGCTATCGCATCTGGCGGCGATGGGCAAATCTACGACGGCCAGCTGCTTGGTTTCACAATCGCGGATGTCGAAACGCTGGCTGCTGATCTGGGGCTCGAATGCACCAAGGAACAGCCGTACGGCGATGACATCGGCTTCTTCTGCAGAACGTCAACTCCGGAGTCCGATACGCCAGAGTGGTTCATCATCCAGGGGCATGTCTTCGGTGACGAGGCCTACAACCTGACCATTCTTACAAGCACCGCGCCACCCAATGAGCACGCCAGCCGCGATGCGGCAGCGGACATCGCCGAGACCCTGATGCCATGGATCGCCGATCTGGGCTGGTACCGCAGCGGCGATTTCGAGTGCCGCGCAGGCCGCCAGGGAGACCGGGAGTTCGACAACTTTGGCCCGGACTATTCGATCTGTGCCAGCTCCTCGTCTGATCCAGGCGGGGACGGAACCAGATCGGGGGCGGAGCTGGACATCGCCACCGAACCGTGAGCCTTCTCGGCCATCGGGGCCGCGCACGTCAGGCGAGTCAGAGAACCGCGTGTGTTGGGTGGTTGGTGGGCGACACTGGACTCGAACGAGTGACCTCTTGCATGTCAAGTATCACGGCCTGCGCGTAGTGCGGCTGAGCGTGGGAAGGCCTCGATTTCGGCCCTGTTATGGTGCTGTACTCCGGCCACGGGTCATGGCCGCAGCCGGAGCAATCTGAGTCTAAGCCGCCTCGTCCTCGGCCCGCGATGCCCGCCAACTCAGGCGATGTGGGTCGTCAAATACCGCGAAGGTCCGTCATGCCTGGTTTGATGCGAGCCTCGGTTTGCGCGTACTGGGCCAGGGTTTCGAACTCGCTCCAACTGGTGGTTTCGGTGCCAGTCTCCTCGATGCCCTCAGCTGCGGCGACGGCCAGGAAGAGCTGACGTGCCTTTTCGATCGCCGCCCCACACGACATTGGCAGGGATGGCGATATCCCAGCCCTGGCTCGGATGTGTGGCGTGCTTGCACTCGGCGACGGTTGCTCCGAAGCCACGGCACACCCCGCACAACGTGTCCTCATAGCCGAACAGGTTGCTTACCATCGTCGGGGGTCCTCCTGGGTAATCAGCGCGCGGGTAGCGCAGCGCTGGAGGGAGCCTCACCCCGTCGTCGGCCCTCGCCGCTGGCGGGTGAGATAGAGGACCACGAGGGCGGCAATGAGGATCAGAACCAGCCCAACCGGTCCGGGCCAGAGCAGATAGCCAATGAACGGGATGTAGCCATGCATGGGGCCGTGCACGCGGCCAGGCGGCGGGACCACGAGGGGCGCCTCATCCGGTCGGTTATCGAAGGTGATGGTGACAGTGCCCTGCCTCGGCGCTATCCGCGCCGGTCTGGGGTCATCGAAGACTGCCAACAAGGCACCGAGGTGTTGGGTGCCGTACTCAGTGCCATTCGGCCACCAGGCAACCACGTCACCGACCTGGAGAGAGTGCCGATTGGCGATGATAATCATCACCGAGCCCTGCGGCACGGTCGGCTCCATACCGTTGTCTCGCACGAGGGCGAGCCGACCGGGGAGCCCAGCCACAAACAGGATTGGCCAGACTAACGCGAGGGCTACGAGCGCCGCGATGGCCAGGCGTCGTAGGGCGCCGCCCTTCATGGGGATACCCCTACCGGTGTCCTACGTCTCAAGCAGC
>DASSEC010000018.1:0-3822 GCA_035696685.1 Candidatus Limnocylindria bacterium
CAGACGTCGAAGCTGACCATCGGCCCCGGGGGCAGCAACCAGACCGTGGTGCTGGAGCCGGGGGTGTACAAGGGCGGAATCGAGCTGAGGAACAGCTCCGTGGCACTGCTCCATCCCGGGATTTACGTGCTGCAGGGCGGCGGGCTCAAGGTGGGAGCGCAGGCCAGCGTCTATGCGGTCAATTACACAGTCAACACGACCCCTGCCAACTGGGCCACTAGCTGCACGAAGGGCAGCTGTGGCGTGCTGATCTACAACACCGGCGATCAGACTGGCTCGCTCGCGATGGATCAGATCACCGTTTCTGCAGGCGCCACGTTCAAGGTGCGAGCCTACGATTCGAAGGCCAGCGCACCGAGCTCGATCCTGAACAACAATGCCCTGTACAGCAGCTCGAAATACGACCATATGCTGATCTGGCAATCGGCCGATCCTCGCGCGACGTCGACGTACGCCCAGCCTGTGGTCCAGCTGAATGGCGGCGGCAACGTCGAGATGATCGGCACGGTCTACGCGCCGCAGGCAAAGGTGCTCATGGGCGGAACGTCAGGCGGCTCCGGCGGAACGCAGCTCAACCTCACCCTGCAGTTCATCGTCTGGGATCTCGAGCTGTCCGGTAACTCGACGTTCCATTTCGTCTACGACGGGAATGAGTTTGTGGTGCCACCGAGCTACGGCCTGACCGAATAGGCGAAGGCCATTGCCGCCGCACGCCCGGTAAGGCTCAGGTCATCGAGGAATAACGACGCGCCGATATCGTGTGCAGCGTTGGGACTGCTGGATCTGCTCATGCCTCCGGCGTGTGCCGGGTGCGGACGCTACGGTGCCGTGCTCTGCCGGACGTGTGAGCGTTCCTTCCGTCCGCCGGCGACTGGCCGCGACCTATTCCTCGCGCCAGACCCCGGGATAATCCTGGGCGACTCGCTTGAGGTGGCCGTAGCGGCATTCGCCTACGGTGGATCGCTGCGCAGGGCGCTGGCGAGCCTGAAGTATGGCAGCGCGGCGACGGTCGCTGAGCCCCTAGCCAGGTACGCAGGCCCAGCGCTGGACGCGCTTGTGCGCATCTCCCCCGAAGCGAAGCTGGTGCCTGTTCCGGTTCATATCGAACGGGTCAGACAACGGGGCTACAACCAGGCCAAGCTCATTGCCGATGCGCTTGCGCAGCGGCGGGGACTTTCGGTTGACGACGTGCTCACGCGCCGAAAGCCGACGCTGCAGCAGCACCGACTCGACCGTGCGGCTCGGCTCCGAAATCTGCGCGGGGCGTTCGAGCTGAAGCCCGATCGAGAGCCGCCGAAGGCCGCCATCCTGGTCGATGACATCTTGACCACCTCCGCCACCCTTGAGGCCTGCGCTGTCGTCCTGCGTGCCGCGGGAGCGGAACGCGTGCTGGGATTTGCCATCGCCCGCGAGGTATGAGGCCTGGTGCTACCGTAGACCGCACCGCAGCGAGAGGGATGTGACGTGAAGACCACGGTCAAGGCACGGAACCTCGAGCTCACGGAGCGACTCCGAACGCAGATCGCGCGCAAGCTGCGCCGCCTGGATCGCGTTGCTCACCCCGATGCGGAAGCGACCGTGGAGCTGATCGCCCACGCTTCGCACGCCACCGCGGCCTCGCACGTGGCGGAGGTCACGCTCCACAGCAACGGCAGCGTGGTGCGCAGTGTCTCGGCCGGGCCCACGCTGATCGCGGCCATCGACACCCTCCTGGACAAGCTGGAGCGCCAGGTGGTGCGCTCCAAGACGCGGCAGCGCAGCGTCCGTGACCGCGACCATGACGAGGCCACGGCCGTGCTGGCGCGCGAGGCGCGCGGCAGTGGCGCCACGGACCCGGAGGCCACGACCGCGCCGGCCTCGGTGGTGCGCATCAAGCGCTTCGACATGGTGCCGATGTTCGAGGAGGACGCCATCGCCCAGATGAACGAGCTGGGCCACGAGTTCTTCGTGTTCCTCAACGCGGAGAACGAGCGGATCTGCGTCGTGTACGCGCGGGTCGATGGCACGTACGGCCTGATCGAGCCGATGGTCAAGGGCGGCGGCCGCTGACCGGGATCAACCCAGGATCGTCGGCAGGACCAGCAGCGCGGCGACGACCACCACCAGCGAGACGAAGAACACGAGCAGGCCGATCGTCAGCAGGTCGGCCCCACGGCCGGGCGTCGGTGCGTCTTGATCCTGCGACTTCGGCTCGTCCATGGCCCGCACGCTAGCACGCCGGGAGCCGCGGCGCCGCCTCACCTGGCCACCGGACGCGCCAGCAGTCGGCATCCATTTGGGGGTGCGTGCCGGCTTACTCAAGGCGGGCCGGCGCGCCCGGCAGATCGGCGCCACCGCGCTGCAGATCTTCAGCGACAACCCCACCGCCTGGCGGCGCCGCGCGGAGCCGCCCCCGCGAGCATCCGAGTTCATCGGCTACGCCGCGAGGCACCGGATCAGCCCGATCGCGATCCACGCCAGCTACCTGATCAACCTCGCGGGCAGCGCCGAGCCTTTCGCATCACAGAGCAGGGCGAACCTGGTCCACGAGCTGCAGCAGGCGCCGGCGTACGGCGCCACGCTGGTGAACACGCACATCGGCTCGCACCGGGGCGGCGGGCACGCGGCGGGTGTGCGCCGGATCGTGGAGAACGTCGCCGCGGCGCTGGCCGAGGCTCCGCCGAGCGTTCGCCTGGTGCTCGAGAACTCGGCCGGCGGCGGCGACAACATCGGCTCGCGGCTGGAGGACCTGGCAGCCATCCTGGAGGCAATTCCCGCGGAGCTCAGCGGCGGGCTGGCGTTTTGCCTGGACACCGCCCACCTGTGGGGCGCCGGCTACGACATCGGCTCGGGCGAGGGCGCCACCGCGGTCATCGACGAGTTCGCGCGCCTGGTCGGCCTGGATCGGCTGGCGATGGTTCACCTCAACGACTCGCGTTCGGACCTGGGGTCGCGCAATGACCGCCACGAGCACGTGGGAGCGGGACGCATCGGTCCCATCGGCCTGGGCGCCTTCATCCGCGACCCACGCCTGGCGTCCGTGGCCTTCATGCTGGAGACGCCGGGCGTCGACGAGGGCTATGACGCGGTGAACATGCGCCGGGCGCTGCTGCTCTACCAGGGAGCGGCGACGCTGCCGCAACTGCCGCCGAAGGCGTTTCGGCTTACCCGGCGGTCAACGCGGGCCGGGCCGGCGCGACGTCAGGAGTTGCGCGCGCCCACCGTGTAGGGCTCGTCGGACTTGTGGGAGCCGGCCCCGCCGCTGCCGTTCGGAGCGCCAGGCGTGCCGTTGCCGCGCTGGCGTCGTGAGCGGACCGAGATGTAGGCCTGCATCAGCTCGCGGACATCGGCCTCGGTCAGGACATCGTCACCGCGCAGCGCGTATTCCACGCGAGCGGTCGGCAACTGCTGACGGGCCTGCAGGCTGGCGAAATACCCCGGCCCCTCGGCCTCGTCGTGGATCTCGCGCAGGCCGCGGGCCAGCTTGGTGGCGGTGCCCAGCGAGGGCATGCGGTCACCCTTGATCAGCCGGGAGATCGTGGAATGATCGACCCCGGACTGCAGCGCCAGCTGACGCTGACTCATCTTCTTTTCCCTGAGCTGGCCTCGGAGCCAGCTGTTGAAGGACCGCGGCGTCTGGAGCGTCATGCGGTTCAGTCCGTGCGTCCGGTGCCCACCGAAATGGCGCTTCGGTGGTGCGTCCGAGCAACCGAAGAATCGCAGTCAGACCATGGGCGGCCAATGGCCCAAAGGTACCGATGCTCAGGCGGGAGTTGGCTTCCCGCTGGAGACGCCGTGAGCTCGGCGAACCATGCCTGAGAAGGCATACACCCCTCCCCCGAT
>DASSEC010000019.1:0-12342 GCA_035696685.1 Candidatus Limnocylindria bacterium
AACTGGCCGACCACGACGCCGTCCTTCATCTCGACGTTCACGATGTAGAACGCGGTGGCCAGGTCGAACAGCACGCCGTCCACCTGGCCGGCTTCCAGCGCGGCCTTGGCGGCCGTGTTGTCGTCGTAGATGCGCGGCTCCTTGGCCGGCTTGATCTTGTCCGTGATGTAGGTGAGGCTGGTCGTGTTGCCCGCCGCGCCCAGCTGGTACTGCGCCACGTCGGCGACGGTCTTGGCCTTGGCCAGCGGCGAGCCGGCGTTGGTGACCAAAGCCTGGTTGCTGAACCAGTACCCCTCGGACAGGTCGACGGCCTTGGTGCGGTCGGCGGTGTAGGACACCTGGGCCAGGTACACGTCGAAGTCCTTGGGCCCCGGAGCGATGGCGTTGTTGAAGCCCACCGGCACCCACTTCACCTGGTCCTTGGAATAGCCGAGCTCATCGGCGAGCGCGAACGCCACGGCGCTCTCGAAGCCACGGCCGTTGGTCGGGTCACCGAACTCCCATGGGTCGGTCTTCGACTCGCTCTTCTTGGGTGGATCGAAGTAGGGCGGGAATGCGGGATTGTCCGTCCCGACCGTGAAGGTGCCTGCGGTCTTGGTCGGCATGCTCTCCGGCGTGCACGCGGCAGCCTGGCTGGCCGATGCGGATGCCGACGCCACGACGGTCTGCGTTGCGGTGGCCGATGCGCCGGCCCCGGGTTGACAGGCCATGAGCATCACCGCGAGAGCGGATAGGGCGGTCAGGGACACGGCTCGGGGCGACGTGCGCATCTCGGAGAGCTCCTGGGGCGGCGAATTCTAGGAAGCGCGAGTGTAGCGCAGCCGCGGCGCGTGCCGGCTTTCGCCCCCGCCGCGTGGTGGGCGGGGATTCAGTCGGCGCTTCGGGGCCGGTTCGGCAGCTCGTCGATGGCCTTGCGGGCCAGGAACACGGAGCGGTAGGACTGCGTCGAGTGAACCGACTCAGGCCCACGGAACTGCCAGCCGCTCACCTCGGGGGCGTAGTAGATCTCGAACCCCTCGTGCGCCACGAGGGATGAGCTCTCGGCGGCAGGGTCGGCGCGGACCCTGCGACGAGTGGCGGCCGCGGTGGCGGCTGAGCAACGACCACAGCCGCCGGCAGTGAGGCCATGGGGACAGGTTCGGCAGGCGGCACACTGCTCGGTGGGGAAGCCGTGCTTGCAGGCGGAGGTCATGCGGGAATTGCCTTCTGGTGGGACCTCAGCGTACTCCAATGCCGCTCCGAGCGTACGCGAGGCGAGCCTGGTGTGGTACGATTTCGAAAACGTGTTCGATTGGCGCTCCGGTCAGCGCCGCGGTCGATTGACCGCCCCGATCCCGATCCAACCCTCGCCCTGACCGGCCCCGCGATGCGCGGGAGGGCCTCGTCAGGAGCAACTCCCTTGTCTTTCTCCACGCTCGGGCTGACGCCCGACCTGCTGCGTGCCGTCGCGGCACAGGGCTACACCGAACCCACTCCCGTGCAGCGCGAGGCCATCCCGCTCGTGCTCGCCGGCCGTGACCTGCTGGCCGGCGCGCAGACCGGTACGGGCAAAACGGCGGCATTCGTGCTGCCGATCCTGCAGCGGCTGGCCGCCAATCCGCCCCGCAACCGCGGTCGCGACGGCAGGCCGCCCATCCGCGTCCTGATCCTGGCCCCGACTCGCGAGCTGGCGATCCAGGTCGAGGAGAGCGTCCGAACCTACGGCGGCGGCGCTCGACGCTCGACCCCGATCTTTGGCGGGGTTGGCTTTCCCGGCCAGGTTGCCGCCATCCGGCGCGGTCCAGAGATCGTGGTCGCCACGCCTGGCCGCCTGCTGGACCACGCGCGGCAACGCACCATCGATCTTGGCAGCATCGAGATCCTGGTCCTGGACGAGGCGGATCGCATGCTGGACATGGGCTTCATCCGCGACATTCGATCGATCCTGGCGCTGCTGCCCGACCGGCGGCAGAACCTGCTGTTCAGCGCCACGTTCTCCAGGGAGATCCGCAGCCTGGCCGAGGGCCTGCTGGATCGGCCTGCATCGGTGCAGGTCACGCCGCGCAACACGCCCACTGACCTCGTTCGGCAGGTGGTCCATCCGGTGGACCGAGCGCGGAAGCGCGAGCTGCTGTCGCACCTGGTGCGGACCCACGCCATCGACCAGGCCCTGGTCTTCACCCGCACGAAGCACGGTGCCAACAAGCTGGCCGAGCAGCTATGGCAGGACGGCATCGCCACGGCGGCCATTCACGGCAACAAGTCGCAGCCGCAGCGCGTAAGGGCCCTGAACGACTTCAAGGCCGGGCGCGTGACGCTACTCATCGCCACGGAGGTGGCTGCCCGCGGCCTGGACATCGAGCAGCTCCCGCACGTCGTCAACTTCGAGCTGCCGATGGTGCCGTCTGACTACGTCCACCGCATCGGCCGCACGGGCCGTGCCGGACTAGAAGGCGACGCGATCTCGCTGGTCTGCGTGGATGAGATGCCGCTGCTGCGTGACATCGAGCGCCTGCTGGGCGCGCCGATACCGAGCCAGGTGATTGCCGGGTTCGAGCCGGATCGCTCGATACGAGCCCAGCCGATCCGCCTGCGTACCGGAAACGCCGCAGCCGGGCGCGGCGCGGGCCGTCATGTCGCGCGCGCGGCGACCAGGCCGTCCATCGGCGGCCATGCGGAGCGCACGCCTCGCTGGCAGCGGAAGAGCAGCCGGAGCGCGGGCGCTGGCCAGCGCGGCGGCTGGCAGCGGCTCCCCGGGGAACGTTCCGCGCGATAATTCCGGGGCGCGAGGAACGAGTAGCAGGTGGCCAATTCGGATGCTGAGTGACGCCCTCCTGGTGACGACCATCGCGGTGGAGGACCTGCCGACGGCGAAGCGCTTCTACGGGGAGCAGCTCGGCCTGACGCTGCTGGACGAGACACCGTTCGCGTTGCGATTCGGCGCCGGGGGCGGTTCGCAGGTATCGGTTCGCATCGGCAAGCCGAATGTGGGCCAGACGGTTGGCCATTTCGAGGTCGCCGACCTCGATGCCGAGATGCGCGGGCTGCGTGAGCGCGGGATCAACTTCGAGGAGTATGAGCAGCCCAAGACGACCAACGGCGTGGCCCAGATCGGTCCCGCCCGCGGTGCGTGGCTCACCGATCCGTCGGGCAACGTGATCGGCTTGCGCGAGGGACCAATCCCGGGACGCTAGGTTCCACCAGCCGCCAAGAAGCCGGCCCATGACCGGGCCGGCTTCGTTGTGTCGCGCGAATCGGCTACATCAGGCCGACGACGTGCCCCTCGGGATCGGCGAATAGCGCGATCTTCGTCTCGGGCGCCACCTGGGTGAGCGGCATGATGACCTTGCCGCCTGCGGCCTCGACCCGCTCGAGCGTGCCCCGGGGATCCTCGGCATTCACGTAGAAGGTCACCTGCCCGGCGCCGCCATCCTGGGCCGCGCCGAAGCCAGCCGTCAGCGGATCCTGGCGCAGCATCCCGTAGCCGCCCGGATTGTTCGTGTCCAGGCTCCAGCCGAACACGTCGGTGTAGAACTTCTGCAGTGCCGGGCCGTCCTTGCCGGTCACCTCGACGTGGATGATCTTGTTGCCCATGGTTGGTGCGTCCTCCGCCAATCTCGTGTGCGCTCGTGCGCCCTTCACTGCAGACGACGCCCGGGATGCCGCAAATTCGACATCTCCGAGCAGAACACCATTGACCAGCGCGCTACGGGAGTTCTAGGGTCTGGGCCGATGCAGACGACTCCCGTTGACAAGGCCGCCCTGCATATGCGGGGCGCAACCCTGGCTCCCGGCGACGACGGCTACGACGCGGCGCGCAGCGCCTGGAATGCCATGGTCGACAAGCGCCCGCAGCTCATCGTCCGACCGCAGGACGCCGACGACGTGGCCGCGGCCATTCGCTTTGCCCGTGAGGCGGGACTCGAGATCGGAGTGCGGTGCGGCGGGCACAGCGTGCTCGGCCAGTGCATCCCCGACGGGGGGCTGGAGATCGACCTGTCGGCCATGAACGCGGTCCGTATCGATCCGGGCAGCCGCCTGGCGTACGTGGGCGGCGGTGCGCTCCTGGGCGATCTGGACCGCGCCAGCCTGGCGTTCGACCTGGCGACGACGGCTGGGAACGTGTCGCACACCGGAGTCGGCGGGCTGACCCTGGGCGGCGGCATGGGCTGGCTGGCGCGCCAGCTCGGCATGGCCTGCGACAACGTGACGTCCTACGAAATCGTCACGGCCGATGGCACGCGGCTGACCGCATCGGCCGAGGACAATCCGGACCTGTACTGGGCCCTGCGCGGCGGCGGCGGCAACTTCGGGGTCGTCACCCAGTTCACGTTCCGCCTGCATCCCATCCGTAATGAAGCGCTCACGGTTGACCTGTTCTACCGCGCCGATGCAGCCCGTGCGGCGGTGGACGCCTTCCGCGAGATGGCCGCTGACGCGCCGCCCGAGGCAACGGTCGGTGTGTGGGTTGGCACGGCCGGGCCGTGGCCGTTCCTGCCCGAGGAGCTGCACGGCACCGACATGTGCAACCTCAGCCTGGCATGGGTCGGAGACCCGGAGCGCGGCCGCTCCATGCTGCCGGCCATGCGGAACGTGGCTGAACCGCTGGTCGAGCTGGTGGACGAGGTCAGCTACCTGGAGCTGCAGACCGGCTCCGACGAGCCGATGCGCCACGGCCTGCGCCGCTACTGGAAGGGCCACTACCTGCGAGACCTCCCCGAGCCGGCCATCGACGCGTTCCTGGCTCGCGGCGGGCCGGTCGAGGATGGCGCGTGGCGTGCGAACGGCTCGCTGACGGGGTACGGCGGCGCCATCGGCCAGGTGGGCATCGACGCAACCGCATTCAGCCACCGGGACGCGAAGTACGAGTTCTTCACCAGCGCGACCTGGGATGATCCCGCGGAGGACGCCTGGCGCATGGCCGCGCCGCGAAGCTACGCCATGGCGATGGACCCATTCGCCAGCGGGGTCTACGTGAACGGATTGGCCGATGAGGGGGCCGCCGGCGTGCGGCACGCCTACTACGCGCGGACCCTCGAACGCCTGACCGCCGTGAAGGACCGATACGACCCCGACAACGTCTTCCACCTGAACCACAACATCACGCCGTCGGGAGCCTGAGCAGCTCCGCTCCGGTCAGCCCGTAGCGGGGATCCGCGGCGGTCTCCCGCCACGCCGCCAGCGACTCCGGCGTGGAGTCGATCCGCCAGTCGGCGTGCTCCGGCCGGTGCTGATCGAACCACACGAGCGCGCGAATCTCCGGATGGCGCTCGGGGACCGAGCGCAGCAGCGTCTCGCGCATCCAGGCCGCCTTGTCGCCGCCACGGGTCGCACAGCCGATCTCGGCCACCATGACCGGTGCGCCCGGCATGAGCTCCCGCAGCCCCTGGAGGCTGGCGCCGAACAGCTGCTCGAAGCTCCTCCAGCGCTGCCACGGCCGACGACGTCCCCAGTTGTAGCCGTCGAGGGCCGGCCAGTCGACCAGGCCGTCGCCGGGAAAGTAAGGCCGCAGCGGCGCCACGTCGCGGGCGTCGACGTACGGGCTCCACACCCAGCGGACGTTGCGCGCGCCGGCCGCATCGAACGCGTGGCGGACCCGTCGCCACGCCGCGCGAAACGTCTCGGGTGACCCGAACCATGGAATCTGCGGCAGGTTCATCTCGTGGGCGAACCGCAGGAAGAGCGGCTGCCCGCTCGCAGCGACGTCGCGGGCGTAGGCGGCGAGGTAAGCATCCCAGTCGCCGCGCAGAATCGGCTCCAGTCCCTGCCACGGCTCCCAGCTGATCATGGGGACGGCCCCGCTTTCCCGCACGAACGCAACGGCAGCTGGGTCGAACGCGGGATCGCGCGTCCAGCGCTGGAAGTAGTGAACGATCGACGGTGGCCGCTCCGCGAGGACGGTATAGCGATCGAGGGCCTCGCGATGCAGCGGGAAGCCCGGCGGATAGACGCCGAGGCCTATGCGGCCCGGCGTCGGCGCGTGGGCGCCCGCGTCAGCGGCTGTTGTACGCGGGCCGGCTAATGCGGCGGGCCCGAAGCGCGGCGAGCCGGGCACGGCGCCGTTCGTCGCTCGTCCGCGTCCGAAGGGTTCGGAGATGCTCCAGCGACTCGAGGTGCCGCCTGCGGACGGTCGAGATCGACGCCACGTCACTCACGAATGATGAAGTCATACCTCCCCGACATGCATTCCGCGTGCCGGATTCACGAGGGCAGCCGCGGGAACCGGCGCATCCCGGCCCGTATAGGTAGGCAGGGATCGGTGCGGCCCAGGCACCGCCCCGGAAGGATGGGAGACGTTGCACCTGTCGCCGAGCCTCCTCGACGTCGGTCGCGAGCTGGAGGGCGTCTTCACCGCGGTCTTCTTCCTGCGCTCAGTAGTCGCACGCGGGCAGCGACAGGGGGCATCCGCCAGCACTCCAGAGGAGGCGGTCGCATCGCTGCGACGAGAAGATGGCCTGGCGGTCGTTGGCGAGCGCCGCGTGCAGTTGCTCGGGCGGGAGGGGATCCAGGTCGACCTGGTACCGGCGCACGAGGACTCCGACCTACGACTCACGTTCCTGCCGTCGAACGACGGCATCCTGGTCGTGGGCCAGTTCAGCCCCATCGGCGAGCTGGAAGGGACCCTGCGCGCGCTGGGGTTCCAGGCTGACGACGGCTTTGCTGGGGACTAGATCTGGCCGTTGAAGGTGTCGCACTGGTTCGGGTCGCCGGACTGCCAACCGGTCGTGAACCATTGCTTGCGCTGCGCTGACGAGCCGTGGGTCCAGCTTTCGCGATCGACGCGCCCCTGCGTCTCCTGCTGGATTCGATCGTCGCCAACGGCCTGGGCCGCGTCCATGGCCTGGGCGATTTGCTGCTGGGTGATCGGCTCAAGGATCGTCTCCTGGGCGTGGTTGGCCCACACGCCGGCATAGCAGTCGGCCTGGAGCTCGGTCCGGACCGAGCGCGACTCGGCCCCGGTGCCGCCGGTGTTGCGCAGGTCGCCGAGCAGGTCCTGGACATGGTGGCCGTACTCGTGCGCGAGCACGTATCCCTCGGCCAGCGGCCCGCCCTGCGCGCCGAAGCGCGTCTTCAACTCGTCGAAGAAGCCCAGGTCGATGTACACCTGCTTGTCGTTCGGACAGTAGAACGGCCCCACCGCGCTGCTCGCCTGGCCACAGCCGGTATTCACCGCGTCGGTATAGAAGGTGGTGGGCGCCGGCTGGTAACCCTGCACTCGCTGGCTCCAGTACTCCTGGATCGAGTTGACGAACCCCACGATCCGGCAGTCCTCGCGCTGGTTGGCGTCCTGCCCCGTCTTGCATTGCTGCTCTAGGTCGCTCTGCTGGCCCGTGCCAACGGTCACGTTGTTGAGGATGCTGGACACGTCCTGTGGATTTCCGCCGAGCAGCAGGACGGCAACCAGCAGCACCACGCAGCCCAGGCCGCCGCCGAGCGCCAGGCCACCCCCGCCACGCAGATCACGGACCTGCCCGGGATTGAGTCGCGCACCACGGCGGAAGGTCATGTCTGCAGCAATCCTCTATGAGTTGGCAAGCGCCTGCACACCGCAAGTCCCGCGCCAGCGCTTGGCATGGGACTTGGTAAGTGGTGGATCCGTGGCACGAACGAGCTCCGTGAATCAGCGATCGACTGCCGACGCCGAGGTCCTGGCCTGGTTGCTGGACGACAGCATCGCCATCCCCGGGACAGGGCGCAGGATCGGCTTGGACGCGGTGATCGGCCTCGTGCCCGGCCTCGGCGACATCCTGTCCGGTGGCCTGGGCCTCCTGGTCGTGGCGCGAGCCGTCCAGCGCGGCCTGCCAACCGTGGTGGTGGCTCGGATGCTGGCGAACGTGGCGCTCGACTTTGCCGTTGGCTCCATCCCCATCATCGGCGACGCCTTCGACCTGTGGTTCAAGTCGAATGCCCGGAACGTCGGACTGCTGCGTCGCTACGGGGCAAATCCCGGGGCCTCCACCGCCGGACAGTGGTCGTTCTTCGTCGGGCTGCTGGCCGTCATCGGCGCGGTGGCGATCGGCTTCGTGTGGCTCGTGTGGTCGGCATTGTCCGCCCTGCTCGGCTAGCACAGGGAACCCGCGGCCATGGCACGGCCTCTGCATTGCCTGCCCCCTCGACACACTTGACAAGCACTAAGGAGTGCTCCCCATGGAGCCGATACTGATCATCGCCATCGCGGTCGTCGTGATCGCCGCCATTGGCACGGCCATCTACCTGACGACCCGTCAGCGGCGCACCCAGGAGCTCAGCGGCCGCTTCGGACCGGAATACCAGCGCGCAATCGAAGAGACCGGCGATCGCGGCGCAGCGGAGCAGGAGCTGCAGGCGCGGGAGGAGCGGGTCCAGCAGATGGAGGTCCGCTCACTTCCACCCGAGGACCGTGAACGGTATGCCCAGGAGTGGCGAAGCGTCCAGGCGCGCTTCGTGGACGATCCGTCAGGCTCGATCTCGCTGGCCGATCGCCTGGTCCAGGAGGTCATGCGTGCGCGCGGCTTCGACGTCGACGGCGATTTCGACCAACGCGCCGCCGATGTCTCCGTGCACCACGCGCAGGCGGTCAGCGAATACCGGCAGGCCCATGACATCGCCGAACGCCATGCCGCCGCGGGCGTGGAGACCGAGGACCTCCGCCAGGCCATGGTCCACTACCGGGCCGTCTTCGACGACCTGCTCGAGGTCGAGAGTCGCGAGCCGGCGGCCGCGGGGGCACGGTCGTGAACGAGGAGCAGATCACACCGGAGCAGCGCGAAGCTGTCGACGACCTGGCTCGATCCCAATCGGGCGAGTCCACAGCCGCCACTGCCTCAGCGGACGAGCAGGCCGCGCAGCCGGCTACACCGCAGCCAACCGCCAGGCAGCCGGAGTCGAAGGTCGGCGCGCAGCCTCGCCAGGCTTTGCCCGAGGAGCAGGAGACGGCGAGGAGCCCCATGCCGGAACGACCGACTGACGACGGAGATGCGGAGCGTACGGCGGTGATGGCAGACGACGCCGCGGCCGAGTACCGAGCCCGCTGGCAGGAGACCCAGGCGAATTTCGTGGATGACCCGCGATCAGCGGTGACCGCCGCTGACGCGCTGGTGACCGAGGTGATGAAGCGCGTGGCGGAGGAGTTCGCGAACGAGCGCAACGGGCTCGAGCGGCAGTGGAACGAGGGTGGCGAGGCGTCCACCGAGGACCTGCGGCTGGCGTTCCAGCGCTATCGGTCGTTCTTCAGCCGGCTCCTCAGCCTCTAGCGCGCTGCCGGTGCTGGTCGGGCGCCCGCGTCTTCGGTGAGCAGGGCAGCCAGCTCCCGGGCGTTGGTCGTTCCGTAGTTGGCATAGCAGTTGTTCATCAGCACGTGCACGTTGCGGGCGGCTTCAGCCGCCTGTCGCACGCGCGGGACCCATTCGCCCAGCTCGTCGTCGTCGTACAGGTAGCGGAAGCGCTCCACGACCGGGATGTTCTTGGCCTCCCATGTCTCGGTGCGGCGGCCGTGGAAACGGACCACTGCCAGTTCCGGAGAGGTGACGGCGTAGATCGGGGGCAGGGCCGTCTTCGTCTGGGGCTCGTCCACCATGACGAAGGGGATCTGGTACTTCTCGAGAAACCGCAGCGTGCGGTCGGCGTTCTTCTCGTTGAACCAGGTGCCGCTGCGGAACTCCACCGCCAGCGGCACGTCGCCCAGCCGGCGTCGCGCGTCGACGATGGCGTCGCGCGACTCGTTGGAGGGGTAGAACCAGCGCGGGTACTGCAGGAACACCGCGCCCAGCTTGCCGGCCGAGTAGAGGGGCTTCAAAGCGTCCAGGAACGTGTCCCAGACCGCGTCGTACAGCTCGGCCGGCAGATCCTTGCCGTAGATCCGCTTCTTGTCGGCCAGCTCGATGGGGACCTCTTCGCGGATCTCCTTCGGCAGGCGTTTCACCTCCGACGGCTGCCCGGTCATCAGCGCATGAGCCTTGATGTCGAACGTGAAATCCGGCGGGGTGCGCTCCAGCCACAGCTCGCCCATCTGGCGGGTCGGCAGGGCGTAGTAGGTGGCGTCCACCTCGACGATCGGAAACTGGTCGGCGTAGAAGCGCAGTCGCCCCTCCGCGTTCGTCGCATCGGGCGGATAGAAGACGCCCGGTGCAGTCATGGTCGGATCGGTCCACGACGCGGTGCCAACCCGGATCGTGGCTTCTCCCAGCCGCAGGGGATGCCGTGGCGCCTCCGCCTGCGCCTCTCCCCGCTGAGCCGATGCGTCCGCACCAGGATCGTGGTCAGCTGCCATGCGAAAAGTCTAGGCAGCGGCGTGGACCGCTGCCTGCGGTGGGCCTAGCATCACGGTCGGGATGCTTCGCAGCCTGTCAGCCCTCGTCGCCGCACTCCGCCGGGTCTTCGCCAATCCGGACATCCGTCGCGCAGAAGCGGCTTGGATGCTCGGCTACACGGCGGAGTGGTCCTGGCTGGTGGCCCTCTTCGTCTTCGCCTTCGGCGTGGGCGGGATCCCGGCAGTCGGCCTGGTGGGCGTCGCACGCACCCTGCCTGCCGGCCTGCTGGCCCCGGTGCTCTCCTCACTGACCGATGAGCTGCCGCGCCGTCGCGTTCTCCTGGCCGTCCACGGTGGCCGCGCGGCCTTCATTGGAGTGGCAGCGCTGAGCGTGCTGAGCGGCTGGCCGGCCTGGGTCGTTCTCGCGGTGGCGCCCTTCGACGGCCTGCTGGCGGTGCTGCATCGGCCGACCTACATGGCGCTCATGCCGTCGCTGGCACGCGCGCCGGAGGAGCTCGTGGCGAGCAATGCGGCGAGCGGCACCATGGAAGGCATTGGCACCCTGGTCGGCCCCGCCCTCGGCGGCGCGTTGATTGCGTGGGGTGCGGTGCCCGTCACGTTCGCCGTGCCGGCCGCGGTCTTCGGTGTGGCGGCGATCGCCGTGAGCGGCATCCGGCCCGCGCAGGCACTCCAGCCCGCTCGCGGCGAGGGTCACTGGTCGGGGCTGCTGCGCGGCATTCGTGCCCTGCGCGACCAGCCGCACGCGGCGTTGATCCTGGGGCTGTTCGGTGCCCAGATCTTCGTGCGCGGGCTGCTGAATGTGCTCCTCGTGGCAACCTCGGTCGAGCTCCTCCTGCTCGGCAAGGAAGGGGTTGGTTTCCTCAACGCGGCCATGGGGGCGGGCGGCTTCATCGGCGCGCTCGCGGCCATGACCCTCGCGGGCCGCACCCGGCTGGCGCCATCGTTCAGCCTTGGCCTGGTGCTGTGGGGGAGCCCGATCCTGCTGATCGGCCTGGTCCCGACCGCCTTTGTCGCGGTGGCGGTCCTGGCGGTGCTGGGCGCCGGCAACGCGGTGCTGGACGTCGCCGGCTTCACGTTGCTGCAGCGGATCGTGCCGAACGCGGTCCGCGGCCGGGTCTTCGGGGTGCTCGAGGCGATCGTGATGCTCGGCCTGAGCATCGGTTCCGCCCTGGCTCCGGTCCTGGTGGCGGTGCTTGGCCTGCGCGGCGCCCTGGTCGCCACCGGGACGTTGCTGCCCCTGCTCGCGGTGATCACCTGGCCGATCGTCCGCCGAACCGATGCGCTGGCCGTGATTCCGGCGCGCGAAATGGACCTCCTGCGACGCGTGCCGATGTTCCGTCTCCTGCCGCTCACCGTCCTGGAGCAGGTCGCCGGCGCGGCAACCGAGGAGCGGTTCGTGGCCGGCACCCGCCTCATCGGCCAGGGCGAGACGGGGGATCGCTTCTACGTCCTCGCCGGCGGCGAGGCCCAGACTGACGTCGACGGGGAGGTCGTGCGCGCGCTGCGTCCGGGCGATTCCTTCGGGGAGATCGCGCTGTTGCGGGACGTGCCCCGGACCGCGACCGTCACGGCGGCCACGGACGTCAGTGCGTTCGTCATCGATCGCCAGGCGTTCGTCTGCGCGGTCAGCGGCGACCGCCAGAGCATGGCCGCGGCGGACCAGGTGATCGGGGAGCGACTGGCGACCGGATAACCGGCTGCATCGGTACCGATCTTGCAGCCGCAGCCTGGCATGTGTTTGACCTGTGGCTGCATGCAGGCCCATCTCGACATGGGTCCCACCCAGATCCGGTTCGAGGACCTCAAGGCCGCGGCCGATGAGAACGGCCGTACGGTGGCCGCGACGCTGGACATCTGGGACCGAACCCTCGCCAAGGACAAGGGCGACCACGCAGAGGAATACCAGGGAGCCTAGTCCCGTTCCAGGAACGGCAGGATCGCCGCGTGGAACGCCTCCGGGACCTCCCACTGCGGCTGGTGGCCGGCGCCGGGAATCAGCTGGAGCTGAGAACCCGGGATGAGCGTGGCCAGGCGCTCGCCGACCTCGGCGGGCACGAGTGCATCGTCCTCGCCCCAGACCAACAGCGTCGGGACGCGAATGGCAGCTGCGGTGC
>DASSEC010000020.1:0-8318 GCA_035696685.1 Candidatus Limnocylindria bacterium
GGTGACGCCTGGCAGGACGACGCTCGCCGCACCCACGGCGGCCCCCGCGCGCACCAGGATGGGCGTCACCTCCCAGTCGGCGTCCGTCTTGAGGCTGCCATCGGCGTTCACGGCGCGTGGCTGGCGATCGTTGGTCAGGCAGACGTGCGGGCCAATGAAGGCCCCGTCCTCGACCGTGACCCCGCGAAAGAGGCTGGCGTTGTTCTCGATCTTCACCCTGTCGCCCACCACCACGTCGACATCCACGAAGACGTTCCGGCCGACGTTGCAGTCGGCGCCGATCCGGGCGCCGTGCCGCACCTGGCTGTGGCTCCAGATCCGAGTCCCGGGGCCGACCTCCGCACCCGCTTCCACCTCCGCGGTCGGATGGATGAACGGCGGCTCGCTCATGCTGGCACGGCCATCAACGCCTGCAGCCGCGGCATGACAGCCGCCACGGCGCGGCCCCGGTGTGAGATCGCGTCCTTCTGCCCATCCGGGAGCTCCGCAGTGGTACAGCCGTTCGGCAGCAGGAACACCGGGTCGTAGCCGAACCCGCCTTCCCCGCGCCGCTCCCGCGCCAGCTCGCCATGCATCTCCCCGTGGAAGGCCTCGATCCGCGGCGATGCGCCGGGTCGGGGCGAGGGCGTGGCGAGCGCCAGCACGCACACCATGCGTGCCGCCCTCCGTGGCGAGTCGCCCACCGCCTCGAGCAGCAGCGCCACCCGATCATCGACGTCGTCGCCGCCGTATCGCGCCGTCACGACGCCGGGGCCCCAGTCGAGGGCCTCGACCTCGATCCCTGAATCGTCCGCCAGGCTGAGCAGGCCCGATGCGCGGCAGTACGCCTCGGCCTTGGCGGCTGCGTTGCCGGCATAGGTGGGGTACGGCTCCGGCACGTCCAGCTCGATGCCGACGTCCTGCGGAAAGACGAGGCGCCCGGGAATACCCGCCAGCAGCCTGCCGAACTCTCGCTGCTTGCTGCGGTTGGCGGTCGCCAGCAGGAGGTCGCTCACTCGGCGGCCGCTGCGTCGATGGCTGCGCGCTGCAGCTCGAACAGCTGCCGGATTCCCGCCGCCGCCAGCTCGATCATCTGGTTCATCTGGGTGCGATCGAAGGCGCGGTGCTCGGCGGTGCCCTGGACCTCGACGAAGCGCTCGTCGTCGGTCATCACCACGTTGAAGTCCACGTCGGCGGTGGAGTCCTCCCCGTAGTTCAGGTCCAGCAGCGGCGTGCCGCCGCTCAGGCCGACGCTCACGGCCGCGACCTGGCCGGTCAGCAGGTGGGCCATGCCGTACTTCTTGAGGGCCCGGGCCAGTGCCACGTAGGCGCCGGTGATGCTGGCGGTGCGCGTCCCGCCATCGGCCTGGATCACGTCGCAGTCGACGGTCACCGTGCGCTCGCCGAGCTTCGAGAGGTCGACCACGCCGCGCAGCGCCCGGCCGATGAGCCGCTGAATCTCGTGGGTTCGCCCGCCCACGCGACCGGTGCTGGCCTCGCGCTGGCTTCGCTCCGTGCCCGCCCGCGGCAGCATGCTGTACTCGGCCGTCACCCAGCCGGTGCCCTTGCCGCGCAGCCAACCGGGGACGCGATCCTCGATGGTCACCGCGCAGATCACGCGCGTGTCGCCGACGCGGATGAGGACGGAGCCCTCCGCGAACTTGAGGTAGTCGGGCACGATCTTCACGGGGCGGAGCTGCGCGGCGGCGCGCCCGTCCGCGCGGCGAGCGACGGCAATTGACATCGCCGCCGATTCTACGACGGGCGGCGGGCGTCGCCCTCGCTACTCGAAGTGGATGGCGCCGGTGTCGCGCACCCAGTAGCCCGCCAGCCAGCCGGTGGCGAACCGCAGGTAGGCACGCCCGTTGATCACGGCGCGAGCCGTCGCACCGCCGGTCGCGGGGTGGTCAACCACGTGAGCGCGGGTGGCGGTCACGCGGCCGAGCCAGTCGAAGCGGTAGCCGCGGTATGCGCCTGTCGCCAGCGAGATGGAGCGTGCCGGGGCATAGGCGCGGTACAGCGTCATGCCCCTGACGAAGGCGTGGCTGCTCTCGCGGACCCAATAGCCGCGCAGCTTCCCGCTGCTGACCTTGAGGTACGCGGTGTTGCCAACGTATGCCCGGCCCGCGGCGCTGCGTGTCGTGCGGTGGTCATATGAGACCGTCTTGCGCGAGACCACGAACCCATCGGCGCTGAGCCGGTAGCCCGTGTGACGGCCGCGATCCAGCACGAGCTGCCGATCGGGTTCGTAGGTTCTGCTCGGCCTGAGGAAGCTGACGGCAAGGGAGCTCGTGGTGGTGCCGCACAGCTCCACGAATACCATCACCGAGTAGTGCTGCATGTCCGGGGTGCCGCGCCATGCGCCGCCGGCCGCGTTGTAATTGGCGCCGAGCATGATGTCGTGGTGCGTCGGCGAGTCGAACCAGGCCTGTGCCGTGCGCCGGTAGTCGTAGTCGCCCCAGCCCTTCTCCCAGGCCAGGATCTCGCCCACCGCCTGCCAGCACACGCCGGCGTCGTTGAGCCGATGGGTGATGTAATCGATGTCGTGCTCCAGGCGGTCCAGGCGGACCATCTGGCTGGCCCGATGGCTGGCGATGTCGTCGAGCAGCGCAGTGCCGGCGACCGGCGCCAGATGCGCATCGGCGCGAAAGGCGTTCGCCGCCGCTCGCAGTCCATCGCCCCCATAGGCGAGCGTGGTGGTCGGGGCCGCGACCACCGCCCCGCACAGCGCGGCCAGGGCGAGCAATGCGGCGAGACGACGGCGTCCCTTGGACTGGTGCATGTGATGGGTCCCCACGGCGGTATCAGGGTTGGATGAGTCCAGGGGCCACCCTACGGAGCGGGGTGCGGCGGCGACATGACCTGATCGGTGTGGTACCGATGGGGTACCTGCGTCAGACGTGCAGTCGGGTCGCGGACGTGTCCGCCAGCCACTTGCCCGCCCATGGGCCGCTGCTGACCAGGAAGCGTGGGACCCCGTTGATGACGGCCCAGCCGGCGACCTGGATCGCGGTGCTGCTGGCGACCCTGGCGGTCACCGAGGCACCGGCGCGACCCAGCCAGTCGAAGGCGTAGGCGGTGTAGGTGCCGGGGGCGAGGTCGACCAGCGGCAACGCGTCGAAGTCCATCCGGCTGACGGCGCCGCGCCGATAAGCCATCGCCGATTCCTTGATCCAGTAGCCATCCAGCGCGGTGCCATCCACTCGCCACCAGGTTGTCCCATTGATGACCGCGCGCGCCGACGAGCCGGCCAGGATGCTGGAGCGCAAGGTCACGTGCTTGGTGCGCAGCACGCCGCCGCCGAGCGTGAATCGATACCCGACCTGGTCGCCGGCGCGCAGGCGGAGGGGCTGTGGAGTGGCATAGCTCGTGCGCGACACGAAGCCGCTGACGTGCTGGGTGGCGCTCTCCCGCAGCCAGCGTCCCGCGAGTGGGCCTGACTTGGCGTACAGCCAGCGCCCCGGCAGGTTGGGCAGCTGCGCCCGCTGCCCGAACGTCACGCCACGAGCCGAGCTCAGCGCGGCGGTGTGGCGTGCCAGCAGGTCGCCCTCGGCGCCGATGTCGAAGCCGACGCGTGTGCCACCGGCCAGGACTCCGCCGCGTGACGGCTCATACGCGATCCCCGGCGCCGTGGCGAAGGTCCAGGCCGATGTCGAGGGCGGGTTGCCGGCTGCGTCGCGGACGGAGGCATCCAGGACCACGCCGATCTGGGCGTCCGTCGGCAGCGGAGCGTCGCCGCGCACGACGACGCTGCGATGGTCGGGGCGGACCCACGTCGTGGCTGCCAGCGGAGCGCCATCCGCGGTGAGATGCACCGCGGGGCCGCCCAGCCCCACCATCGGCTCCGAGAAGTCGATCTCGACCTTGGTGATGGCGGGCACCATGGGTGTGCCGGCGTTTGGCGTGGCGTCGACCACCGACGCGTGGTTGTCGACCGTCACGCCCCAGCGATAGAGGGCGACGGCACTGAACGTGGCACTGGGCCCGGCGTGCTGGGTGCCATCACCGTCGGTGGCGATGATGCGCGCCAGGTACTGCCCGTCAGGCGCCACGTCACCGGTGCCTAGCCGGCCGTCCCAGGCCGCCTGGTTGACACCCGCCGATCGTGCACCCAGGCCGATGGAGCGAACCAGCGAGCCGCCATGGTCGAGGATCTCCAGCCTGGTGGCCGTAGTGGCCGCGGACAGGCTGAAGCCGATGACAGCGCCGTCCTGGACCCCGTCGCCGTTCGGGCTGAAGGCAGCGGTGCGAGGACCCTGGCTCACGAACGGCCGCAAGGTCGTTACGCCGGGGGCCTGGGCGGGCGCGATCATCGGGGTGCCCGACGAGCTGCCCGCCATCCAGGCGATGAGCGGATAGTCGGCACTCGGCCACTCGCTGAACCCGTACTGGACGCGATACCAGGCGTATCCACCGGAGCTCACCGGTCCCTCCAGGACGTAGACGACGTCTCCCGCGACGGCGCTGTCGATGATGCCGTAGCCCGTCCCCGGCCCGGTCCGCACGTTCAACGTGCTGGCCACGACCTTGCCGAATGCGCCGGGCTGCAGCGATGCGGGCTTGGCCGGTGGCGTGGTCCACGCCTGGACGTTGCCCTTGGCGTCGGTGGCTCGCATCCTGAACTCGTAGGTGCGCCCGGCCGTGCCGGTGAACCACGCCGACGTCGCCTTCGTGTTGCTCAGCCATTGGTGCCACGTCCCTCCGGGCCTCCGCCACTGAACGCCATAGCTGGCCACGCCCGAGGCGTAGTCCTGCGCGCGCCAGCCGACCCTGAACGCCTCGCCGTCGGTCGAGGCTGGCAGCAGGTCGATGCCACCCACCGGTGGCGACGAGTCGTTGACGAACTTGCGCGCCAGGAGGCGCCACAGCTCGTCATGGCCCTGGTCCATGAGCAGGGTCCACATGCCGGTGCCCTTCAGGCCGCGTGCGTTGATGAGGTCGTACTTCACCCCGAGCGAGGTGACATCGTCGTAGTACCCCTCGACCCAGTGACCCGCCGCACCATCCCAATGGCGGTACCACGGCACCTTTCCGACGTCATCCCAGCGTCGCCCGAACTTGGCGGCCTCGGCCAGGTGGCCGGTGTAGGCGTACGCCTTGGAGCCGCCGCCCAGGGTCGGCGCATTCAGGTTCCTCGTCTCGGTGGGCCAGGTGCGCCCGTAGTAGGGCACGCCCCAGATCAGCTTCGAGCCGGAGGTCTGGGTCAGGAAGTCCGCCATGGTGCCGGCCACGTCGATGGTGTAGGGGCTCTGGATCGGCGCGACCCCACCGGCCCGCGACGAGCCCGACCAGTGGTAGTCGTAGCCCATGACGAAGAGCGCGTCCGCCGCATCAGCCGCGGTGAGCCCTGCTACGTCATAGCCGGTGGCCCAGGTGGCCGCGCTGGCCATCACGCTGACGGTGAGGTAATTCCCGACGCCGGCATTCACCAGCCCGCGCTTGAGTTGCTTGACGAAGCCCACGTACTCGTCGCGCAGGCCGGTGGCCAGCGGCTCGAAGTCAAGGTTCACGCCATCGGCGCCACGGGCGCGAACGGCCGACACGATCTGGTTGACCAGTCGGGTGCGCGCGGTGGCGGACTGCAGCAGGGTCGCCTGGCGACTGGCGGACGCGCTGTCCCAGGCCATCATCGTTACCGTCAGCACCACCCGCACCCGCTGCTCGTGGGCGCGGTTCAGGACACCGGTCATGGCCGAGCTCGTCCAGCCCGCCCAGCCGGTGCTCGGCGAACTGCTGGTTCCCTTGGCCAGGTCGCCGGTCATCTTCGCGTTGACGCTGAAGTACGCGATGGTGGAGACGAGGTGGTAGTTCATCGAGGACAGCGCCGAGTCGGTCAGCATCCAATACGGCAGGAAGCCGAAGACCTCCTTGCGCAACCCGTTCGGCAGTCCAGCTGCGGACAGCTGCGCGACGGATGCGCCCCCGTCGGGCGCCACGGCGCGGCCGGCCGTCTGCACCTGGCCGTCAGGAGTCAGCGTGATGGAGGGTGCGCCGCCCGGCGTGAAGTGCAGGTCATCTGCGGCGTGGGCAGCGAGCATCTCCGCGTGCACCGAGGTCTCGTCCAGGCCGTCCGGCGGAGGCGGCAGCACTTGCCCGCTGGCCGTCATGACCGCTCCGGCCGGCAGCGAGTCGCTTGGGGGCGGGGAGGGCGGCAACGGGTCGGCGGCGTAGACCGCGCCGGTCGCCAGGGAGCCGACGGTCAGCAGCAGGGCGAGGAGGGCGGCGGGGATGCGGCGCATGGGATCGGTCACCTCGCGGGGTCGGGATCGCTGGCGCGGTCGCGCATGACCGCAGCCGTCCCCACCCTACCGACCCAAGCCACTCCGGACCATGGTACGGAAGGGCCAGCGGGACGCTCCCCCGAGCTCAGGCGCTATTCCAGGTAGACGACGTCCGAGGCGCGCAGCCAGCGGCCCGACCAATTGCCGCTGGTCATGTGGAACCAGAGTCCGGCCTGGCCTGGCAGGCTGCGCAGCTCGCTGGCATCGGCCAGGCGCCCGGCCGTCAGGGTCATGGTCTTGAAGGAGGTCATGACACCGCCGTCGAACGAGTAGCCGGTATGCGTACCGCGCTTGATGCGGACACTCGCCGGCGGCGTGAAGGTCTGTTCTCCAGCCGCCGCGGCGGCGACGGCATCGGCCAGGTGCACCGCGCTGGACTCGCGGACCCAGTAATGGGCCCAGGTGCCCTCGCCGATGTAGAACCAGCTGCCGGACTGGCCGGGGAGCACGCGGCGGATGCTGGTGCTGACGACGGCCTCGGCGGGTAGCGTGGCGGTCTGCTCGCCGCGCAGGACCCCGTCGCGCGTGAACAGGTAGCGGGTGTTCGTGCCGGCCTCGAGGACCAGCTGCTGCGGCTCAGCGAACAGCGTGGTCGTGGCACTCGTCGGGCCCTGGACGGAGAACGACCACGCATAGCGGGCCAGCCGAGCGCCGAGGTTGCTCTTGATCCCCTTGGTCAGGCTGGCGGTGTATGGCATTCCCGCCTCCAGCGGCGCCGTCGGCCTGAACGTCGCGGTTCGCGTGGAGGCGCTGTAGGACACCGTGCCGGGCACGGTGAGCCCGAAGTCGTCGCGCACCAGGAACGATGCGGCGTTCACGCCGGTGACCGGCTGGTCGAACGTCGCGGTCAGGCTGGGGGGCATGGGCACGTCCATGGCGCCTGCGGCGGGTGACACGGCCGTGACCAGCGGCGGAGCCGGCGGGACGTAAACGCCCATGGCTCCCGACGGGGTCAGGTTCGGGTCGCCGGCATACGCGTACCAGTAGTCGGTGCCCATGCTGTTGGGCGTGCGCTGGATCCACACCTGGCGGCCAGACAGGTCGGCGTGCTCCATGCGTCGCTGGGCGGAAAGGTCATAGCCGGTCGCCGCCTCGGCGATGGCACCGAAGGTCCAATCACGGTGCGCCAGCACCAGGCTGACCAGGGTCTCCGCGCCCTGGTACATGTCGGTGGCGAAGTAGGCGCCGCCCCCGGCCTTCAGCGCGGGATAGCTGTAATTGCGCACGCGCTGGAAGGCGACCGACTCGGTGGCCTTCACGTCCCAGCCCTCGCTGGCGCCCGGCGCGTAGCAGGCCTTGTTGTAGATCATCACCCAGCTGGCCGCCGGGTGGATGCCCTGCGTGCCGCTGGCGCCGCCGCAGTACCTCCACTGCGCCGCCCCGTCGGTGGTGGTCAGCGTCCCCAGCAGCGCCTTCTGGCCGCAATAGACCATGTGCTTCGACCAGTCATCGGAGTCGCCGCCGGTGGTCGTCCGGTTCAGGCCCCAGCCGTTGACGCGGTCGGTCCATTCGGTGCTGCTGTACGGGCTCGGGTAGCCGTTTCCATGACCCAGATAGATGACGACGTTCGCGCCCTCGACCGCGTCGCGCACCCGGGCCCACGTCGCGCGCGGGGAGTAGACCTTGACGACCTCGGCGCCAGCTGCCGCTGCCACGTCGGCGATGCTGTTGCCCGTGGAACGGTAGTTCGAGGTCAGTGAGCCCGTCGGCCCCACGATGATCACCACCTTCAGCGGGGCGGCCGCGACGGCCGGCGCGACACCCAGCAGCGTCCCGCTCAGGACGGTGGCCAGGGCGACGCTGGCGATGACGTGGAACCGATTTCGCAATGCGGACGATCCCCTCACGGGCATGGGCACGGCTGTGGACCATCAGGGTGCCGGCGCCGCGGCGCGCGCTCCATGCCCCGATGGTCGGGACGGTTTGCTGACGTTGGGGCCAGTTGCCCGGGCGCACCAGGCGGCGCGAATGCGGGCGCGGGCGGTCAGGCCCGACGGTCAGTCCTGGTGGTAGGAGCGCACCACGAGCAGCCGATCCAGCTGCCGGACCTCGAGCGCG
>DASSEC010000021.1:0-8280 GCA_035696685.1 Candidatus Limnocylindria bacterium
TGTCCCGCAGGGCAAGCTGGGTGACCGTCATGTCGCCGTGGACGTCGGTGACCTCTCGGTTCCAGATCACCTCGATCTTCGGATGGGCCATCGCGCGGTCCTGCATGATCTTGCTGCCGCGGAACTCGTCCCGTCGGACAAGGATCGTGACCTTCGAGGCGAACTTCGTCAGGAAGAGGGCCTCTTCCAACGCGGTATCCCCGCCGCCCACCACCGCCACGTCGCGGTCACGGAAGAAGAAGCCATCACAGGTCGCGCAGGCGCTGACACCACGACCGCGAAACTCCTCCTCGGACGGGAGGCCGAGCCACAGAGCCGATGCGCCGGTGGCCACGATCACCGCGTCGGCCAGCCACTGCTGGTCGCCGACCCACAGCTTGAATGGCCGCTCGCTGAAGTCGACCTTCGTGACGTCCTGGTCGAGCAGCGTGGCCTCGAAGCGCTCCGCCTGGTCGCGGAACAGCTGCATCAGCTCCGGTCCCATGATCCCGTGCGGAAAGCCGGGGTAGTTCTCGACCTCGCTGGTGATCATCAGCTGCCCCAGCGGGGCGTTGCCGGCGAACACGACCGGCTCCAGGTTGGCGCGGGCGGCGTAGATGGCGGCAGTGAGGCCGGCGGGTCCGGAGCCGATGATCGCGACCTTGCGGTGGCGGCGGTCAGTTTCAGGTTGTTGAGCGGTGGTCTTGGGCGGTGAGGTCGCGGTCATATCCGCAGCATAGCGAACCTGTCGAACAGCCCAGCCGTGCGTTCAGCCGATGGCCCAGCGCACCGCGGCCTCGAAGGCCTCCGCACCCGACGCCTTATCGACCACGACGGTCATCGGGTCCTGGCGGATCATCTGCGGCAGATGCCAGGCTGGGCTGGCCGTCCAGCACACGACCGGCATGGCGGGGTACCGGTGGCGCACGGCCATGAACGCCGCTGCGCCCAGCTGTCCCTGCAGGCGCCAGTCGAGCACCAGGAGCCGCGGCGGTTGGGTGCGAGCCGCCTCCAGGAAGGCCGCCGGGGCGTCGAACAGCACAGGCTCCGCCCCGATCCCGCGACATAGCTCGGCGGCCAATGCGCCGAGCGCCGGATCGTCCTCCAGGATCGCGACGCGGCGAGGCGCGGCCTCAACGGGAAGTGCGACGGCGATGGGTGGCGGGACGCGGTCTGGGGCCGGGATGGGGGCGCTCACGCCCGGCGCAGGTGCATGCGGCGTGCCGGGGTGGGCATCGGGGGGTTCGGCGCTGCGCCGATGGAGCGGCTAGCATCGAGGCCGTGATCCAGCGTCGCGCAACCGCAACCGTCGATGTGGGCGGCGTCCTCATCGGCTCCGAACACCCCATCGTCGTCCAGTCGATGACGAACACCGACACCGCCGACGCGGACGCCACCGCCATCCAGGTCGCCCAGCTGGCCCATGCCGGCAGCGAGCTGGTGCGGGTGACGGTGAACAACGACGAGGCCGCGCAGGCGGTGCCGGTCATCCGGGAGAAGCTGGACCGGCTTGGCGTGGGCGTGCCGTTGATCGGCGACTTCCACTACAACGGCCACCTGCTGCTGACCAAATACCCGGCGGCGGCCGCGGCGCTGGCGAAGTATCGCATCAACCCCGGCAACGTCGGTGCCAAGCACCGCGACGCCAACTTCCAGCAGATCGTGGAGGTCGCGATTGCGAATGCGAAGCCGGTGCGCATCGGCGTCAACTGGGGAAGCCTCGACCAGCAGCTGCTGACGGACCTGATGAATGCGAACGCCGCGCTGCCGGAGCCTCGCGACTCCCGCGAGGTGATGATCGAGGCCATGGTCGAGTCGGCGCTGCGCTCCGCTCGCCTGGCGGAGGAGACCGGCCTGGGCCACGACCGCATCATCCTCTCGGCCAAGGTGTCCGGCGTGCAGGACCTGGTGGAGGTCTACGACCGCCTGGCCGATGCCTGCGACTACCCGCTGCACCTGGGCCTGACCGAGGCAGGCATGGGGTCGCGCGGGATCATCTCGTCCACCGCTGGCCTCTCCATCCTGCTGCAGCGAGGGATCGGCGACACCATCCGCGTGTCGCTGACCCCCGCGCCAGGTGGCGACCGGACTGAGGAGGTGCAGATCGCGCAGCAGGTCCTGCAGTCGATGGGCCTGCGCTCGTTCACGCCCCAGGTGAGCGCCTGCCCGGGCTGCGGCCGGACGACGTCAACCTTCTTCCAGGAGATGGCGCGGGACATCGGCGACTACCTGCGCGAGCAGATGCCCGTCTGGCGCCAGGCGCATCCCGGGGTCGAGGACCTCAAGGTCGCCGTGATGGGTTGCGTGGTGAACGGTCCCGGCGAGTCGAAGCACGCCGACATCGGGATCAGCCTGCCCGGCACCTTCGAGGAGCCGGTGGCGCCGGTCTTCGTAGACGGGCAGCTGCGGACCACGCTGCGCGGCGACGACATCGTGCCGCGCTTCCTGGAGATCCTCGACGACTATGTCGAGCAGCGGTATCCGGCGGTGGGCGCCCGCTCGGGATCCGCCTGACGGCGAGAGGCTGGCTAGGCGCCGGTCGCGGCGGCCAGGAACGTCCAGGCGGCAGCCACGAAGACCAGCACCAGCAGCGCGATCAGGGCCAGCGGCAGCAGCGCCACCGCCAGGTTCTGCTGCACATCCTGGTGCTGCGGGTCGTGGTGGTCGGCGTGGAGATCGTGGACGGTGTCCACCACCAGCTCGCCGTGCTCCTGCCGCGCGGGAAGGTTCTGGGTCATCTGCTACTCCTCAGCCGGTTGCGCCGGGTGGCCAAGCGCCTGGGCCAGCTGGCGCTCGAGGTCCGCTGCGTTGAGCTGGCCGATCTGCCGGCCACGCACGATTCCGTTGGCGTCGATGAAGAAGGTCTCCGGCGGCCCGTAGATGCCGAACGCCTGGGCCACCTGCTCGCCCGGATCCATGGCCGCCGGCCAGCTGGCGCCCATGCGGTCCATGAAGCGTCGAGCGGCCTCGGAGTTGTCACGGAACACGATCCCGACCACGGCCAGGCCGTCAACCTCGTGGCGTTGCGCCGCCGCGCGCAGCATCGGGAACTCCTCGACGCACGGGCCGCACCAGCTCGCCCAGAAATTGACGATCACCGGCCGGCCGCGCAGGTCCGACAGGCGCAGCGGGTGGCCGTCCAGGTCCGCCAATGCGAATTCGGGTGCCGGCTGGCCGATGTGGGCGCCCACCGCCGTCGCGCTGCTGCGGGCCATGAGCACGGCCATCCAGCCGGCGAGCAGGATGAGCGGCAGGACGGCGCCGATCACCAGCCAGCTGCGCGGCAGGCTGCGCAGCCGCCGCTCGCCAATGGCCGCGCTGGTCATGTGACGCTCAGTGCTCCGGGGCGTCGTGGTGCGGGCCGGACTCGACCTCGTGCCACTCCCGGTTCGCGGCGCGCACCCAGGACCACACGCCGTACAGCAGCACGGCGATGCCCGGCAGCGCCAGGAACGGGTTGAAGATCCGAGACAGCACGTCGAGGATGGGCCAGGGATAGGCCTCGTCGGGCTTCAGCGTGAAGCCGGCCCCCAGCAGGAAGGCAGCCACCGACATGATGACGGGCAGCATGCTGCCCGGCGGCAGGTGCACGCCCGGAGGCGGCGTGGGCCGGGGGCGAGGGGCGCCGGAGCGGACCGTCACCGCGAACACGATCGCCAACACCAGGACGATCCCCAACCCGAGGAGCAGGAAGCCGATCGTCGAATCAGGCACGAGCCATCCTCCCTAGCGCAGGAAGTACAGCGTTGAGAACAGGGCGATCCAGACCACGTCCACGAAGTGCCAGTAGATGCTCACCGCCTCGACGGCAACGTGATTGCGAGCGCTGAACTGCCCCTGGCTGGCCCTGGCCACCAGGATGGTCAGCCCAACCGTCCCGCCGAACACGTGCGCGCCGTGGAAGCCGGTCAGCGTGTAGAAGACCGTCCCGAACACGCCATCGCCGATGCCGAAGCCGAGCACCGAGTAGTCATAGGCCTGGCCAATCAGGAAGATCACGCCCAGCACCAGCGTCACCGCCGTCCAGAAGCGCATGGCGCGCTGGTCGCCGCGGCGGATGGCCCACACGCCGAACTGCATGGTGAAGCTCGACGCGATGAGGATGATCGTGATCGGCAGCGCGACCGGCATGATCTCCAGCGGCTCGGCCGGGTGGACCGGCCCCCACTCTCCGACGAACGAGGCGCGGGCGTTGAAGTAGGCCGCGAACAGGCCGCCGAAGAACATCACCTCGCTGGCGATGAACAACAGCATGCCCACCAACGGGGTGGGCAGTCCAGCTTCCGCATGCGGGCTCTGCGCCTGGGTGGCGCCCATGCTGGCGCTCATGGAGGTGGGGGCGTCGACGCTCACGAGGACGATCCCCCGTCGCCCGGCTCGCCGGCGACGTTCCCTGCCTCATCGGCCGGCGGTCCGACCGCCAGCTGCTGGTCGGAGAGTTGCTCGGCGTCGTGCTTGTGGCGCAGGTCGAACATCGGGCGCTCGCTGCGCACCGGCGGCAGCCGGTCGAAGTTGTACGGCGGTGGCGGCGACGTGGTCGCCCACTCCAGCGTGTTGCCCTCCCACGGGTCGTCGCCCACGCGCTCGCCATTGATCAGGGTGGCGACGACGTTGACGAGGAACGGCAGCACGCTCACCGCGATCATGAATGCGCCGATGGTCGACACCAGGTTCCAGAACACCCAGATCGGCTCCGGCGCGTAGTCCGCAATGCGGCGCGGCATGCCGCTGATGCCCAGCGGATGCATCGGGAAGAAGGCCAGGTTGAACCCGATGAAGTGCAGCCAGAAATGGACCTTGCCGAGGCGCTCGTTGAGCCGCCGCCCGGTCATCTTCGGGAACCAGAAATAGGCCGCGGCGAAGACGCCGAACACGCTGCCGCCGAAGAAGACGTAATGCAGGTGGGCCACCACGAAGTAGGTGTCCTGCAGGTGGAAGTCGACCGGCGGCTGCGCCAGCATCACGCCGCTGATGCCGCCGATCAGGAACATGGCGATGAAGCCGATGGCGAACAGCATCGGCGTGGTGAGGCTGATGGAGCCCCGCCACAGGGTCGCCATCCAGTTGAACATCTTCACGCCGGTCGGGATGGCGATCAGCGTGGTCATGAACGCGAAGAACGGCAGCAGCACCTTGCCGGTGGTGAACATGTGGTGCGCCCACACCGAGAAGCTGAGCAGGCCGATGCCGACGGTGGCGTACACGAAGGCGCGGTACCCGAACAGGGGCTTGCGACTGAACACCGGCAGGATCTCGCTGACCACGCCCATGGCCGGCAGGATGACGATGTAGACCTCGGGGTGGCCGAAGAACCAGAAGATGTGCTGCCACAGGATCGGGTTGCCACCGGCGTTCGGGTCGAAGAAGTGGCCGCCGTAGTTGCGGTCGATGAACAGCGCGATCAGGCCGGCGGTCAGCACCGGCGTGGCCAGCAGGATCAGGGTGGCGGTGACCAGCACGGTCCAGGCGAAGATCGGCATGCGGAACAGCGTCATGCCGGGCGCGCGCATCTTGAAGATGGTGGTGATGAAGTTCACCGCGCCCAGGATCGAGGCGGTGCCCACCAGCGCCAGGCCGATGAGCCACAGGTCGGTGCCCACGCCCTGCGCGTACTGCCCGCTGCTCAGCGGCACGTAGCCGGTCCAGCCTTCCGCCGCGGCGCCGCCGAACAGGTAGCCGGTGAAGATCAGGCCACCGCCCAGCGGCAGCAGCCAGAACGACAGGGCGTTGATGCGGGGGAAGGCCATGTCCGGCGCGCCGAGCTGCAGCGGCACCACGTAGTTCGCGAAGCCGGACAGGACCGGCACCACGAACAGGAAGATCATGATCGTGCCGTGCATCGTGAACGTCTGGTTGTAGGTCTGGACGTCCAGGAACTGGAGGCCCGGCACCGCCAGCTCGGACCGGATGACCAGCGCCAGGATCCCTGCGGCGAAGAAGAACAGGAAGCTGTTGACGATGTACAGGATCCCGATCTTCTTGTGGTCGACGGTCGTCAGCCAATCGAGCACCCAGGAGCGTCGATAGGCATCTGCCTGCGGGGTGAGGGTCGTCGTCGCCATGGGCCTGCCTGCGCTCCGCTACTCGATGATCAGCTTGCCGACCATCTGGGTCGGGTGGAATGAGCAGAAGAAGGTGTACTCGCCAGCCGGCAGCGCCGGCACGTTGAACTCGCCGCTCGCGTTCGGTCCGGTGAGGTCATCGGTCTTGAACAGCTGCTTGTTGCTCGCGTCGATGATCACCACGTTGTGGGGAACCGCCTCCGTGTTCGTGAACTTCAGCGTGATCGGCTGGTTGGCCTTGGCGCGGAGCTCCGTCTTGTCGAACGCGATGTTGGCGGCCGTCAGCTCCAGCTGCTGGCCGCCGGGCTGCGCCGAGGGCTGCGGCGTGCGCCCGGCCTTGGCGTCGGCCAGCCACGTCTCGTAGTCGGCGCGGCTCACGCCCTGCACGCTGAACGTCATCTTGGCGTGGAAGTCGCCGCAGAACTCGGCGCACTGCCCACCGTAGGTGCCCGGCTCGCTGACCACGAACTCCAGGTGGTTGACGTCCTGCCCTTCCGGCTCCGGGATCAGGTCGCGCTTGATCAGGAACTGCGGCACGAAGAACGAATGGATCACGTCGCGGGAGACCAGGGTGAGACGGATCGGCTCGCCAACCGGCACCACCATGACCGGCGGGTTGGCCTGGTCGCCGATGACGCTGACGTCGTTGTCCGGGTTCTGGTCTCCGTCCTGGTAGCGGAACTGCCACTGCCACTGGAAGCCGTCGACCTCGATGCTGACGCCCTCCTGTGACGGGTCGGACTTCGCCTCGACCGTGGCCAGGGTCGAGATCGACAGGATGAACAGGATCAGGACGATGACCGTGGGGATCGCGGTCCAGATGATCTCGACCAGCGTGTTCCCGTGCGTCTGTGGCGGCAGGCGGTCGTCGCGGCGCCGATAGCGGAACACCGAGTAGACGATGAAGCCCTCTACCCCCAGGAACACCGCCACGCCCATGGCGAAGACGACGTTGTAGAGGGTGAACACCGACTTTGCCGCGTCGGTCTTGGGCTCGGGCGGGATCATCCCGCAGCCGGCGAGCAGGCCGATCAGCAGCAGCGGGAGTCCGGCGCGAAGCATGAATCGCAACCGGGATCGGGCCGCAACGGGTTGCATCAGCTCGTCTCGAGGCTCCTCAAGGCTTTTCGGGGCGTGCATCCAGCGCAGGGCTGGTGGCGGCACGCCCGGTATTGTACTGATCGTGTCGCGCGCAAGGCCACGCGTGCCGCGCCGGGGGTGACGGTGGCGGACTCGCCCATTTGGCCATGTGGGCGCTGCGGCGGACAATCACGCCCGTGAACGTCCCGCAGCCCTGGCGCCAACTGATCTCGATCACGGCCTCGATCGCGGCCGCCGTGCTCGCCGCCTCCCCGGTCCTGGCCCATGGCGAAGAGGCGCCGGCGCCCGAGCTGCCTGGCGTCCTGCTGGCCTGGCGGCTCGACCCGATCCCCCTGATCGGTGTCGTCCTGGCGGCAGCTGCGTTCCTGTGGGCCGTTCGGCAGGTGGCCGGCAGGCACCCAGCCAATCCGCCACGGCCCTGGCGGACCGCCGCGTTCCTTGCTGGTCTTGCCGCCATCGCCGTCGCGCTCTGTTCGCCGATCGAGGCCTACGAGGGACAGCTGTTCAGCGTCCACATGGTGCAGCACATGCTGCTGGAGCTGGTCGCCGCTCCGCTTCTGCTCCTGGGAGCGCCCGTCACGCTGGCGCTGCGGATCGCATCGGCCCCCAACCGTCGGCGCCTGCTGTGGATCCTGCACAGCCGTCCGGTCGCCGTGCTCACCTTCCCGCTGCTGGCGTGGGTGCTGTTCGCGGCGGTCAACTGGGGTTGGCACTTCAGCCCGCTGTACGACCAGGCACTGGAGAATCCGCCGCTGCACTATCTCCAGCACGCGACCTTCCTGCTGACGGCGCTGCTCTTCTGGTGGCCGGTGATCGGCGCCGATCCGGGCCGATGGCGGCTCCCCTATCCGGTCCGCCTCTTCTACCTGTTCCTGGCCATGCCGCAGAACTCGTTCCTGGGTGTGGCGCTGATGAGCGCGCCCGCGGTCCTCTACCACCACTACGCGACCAACGCCCGCGACTGGGGGCTCGCCCCGCTGGCAGACCAGAACCTGGGCGGCATCCTGATGTGGGTCTTCGGTGACGTGGTGTTCCTGCTGGCGATGGGCGCGGTGGTCGCCGCGTGGGTTCGTCACGAGGACCGACGCACGGCGCGGCTCGATGCGCGACTGGACGCGGAGCAGGCGGCGCGCGAGGG